>JAFGOJ010000400.1 GCA_016926575.1 Anaerolineae bacterium
GGCCTTAGGCCGCGTAGCGGCCCGGCCACCACAAAGGGCAGAAAATGCCCACCCTCCCGCAGGTTTGGAACCTGCGGGAGGGTGAAGACCACTTGAGACGAGTATCGCGACAACCCTCAGTCTGTCAGCTCTAACGTGACGTATTCTCCCATCGGCATAAACGCGACGGATGGGAAAGAGGCCATATAAGCGAACAACTGCCGCGTGGCGTCGAGCCAGGTTTCGCCATCCATCCGATACAATTGCTTGCGAATGATCAAGCCGTGGGTCCGGATATAGGCGGGAGAAAGTTGCTTGAGCGTGAACGGTTCTAACCAACGTGACGTAAACTCAATCGGATGCCCTAGATAGACGATCGGTTTGCCGGTGCGTTTTGATTCTGCGTACAGCCATCGAAACAGGCGCTTGCTGAGAGCCAAGCCGAAGACCCCCAAGAAAGCCGAGATAAAGGGAATCACCATCGCCGAAATCGGGACTTCCCAAATGGGCAGATTTCCGCGCTTGAAGGCGTTGTCATCAGACGGCCGGTAGGGTAAACGGGGGGAAATGAGCCATCCCGTGTTGATCAGGTTCGAGCTGATCACGTCCACTCTCTGTGAGCAGACAGAGCTGTCGGCTATGTAGCCATAGCCCACCAGCAGCTTCATCGTGCAGGCGGAGATTTTGACCCTCGGGCTGCGGAATAGGCGGATGGGCGATCCGGATAGGTCCTCCAGCCGCCGGGTCGCTTGTTCAATGTACGCTCGCTGCATCGGCTCGGGCATGCCGTCATACTCTTCCTCGTCCATGTGCGTCAGGCCATGGCAGCCGATCTGGTGACCGAGGACCTGCATCCGTTCCAGCGCGAGCGGGTCGGCGTGCTCGGCGTTGGCCGTGACGAAGAAGGTGGTGCGAATGCCCAGCTCCTGGCACAGGCCCATCGCCACGTCGAGCGAGCGGGCGCGCGCGGCGTAGGGGGTGCTCGGGGACGGGTCGACGTCCCACGTGATCAGCACAGGGACTTGCTTGGTCATCTCTATCGCTCCTACACGTCTAGTGCCGCGTCGTAGGGCAAGCCCAGCACCTTCTGCGACAGTGCCTCGTACTGACGGGCGACGGTGTCCCAGTTGTACCGCTCTTCGATCCGCCGGCGCGCCAACCGGCCGAACTCGGCAACCCGCTCGGGATGATCCAGCGCGTATTTCATCTTCTCGCGCAAGTCGGCGACGTCCTCGCTCCTGAACGTCAGCGCTGCGCCCTCGACGACGCCCATCGTCTCCGGCAAATCGGTCGAGATGACGCATTTGCCCAGGGCCATCGCCTGGAGCAGTGCGGGAGACGTGCCGTCGACGATCAGCGGGTGGACGTAGGCGTACGCGTTTTCGACCAGCTCTTGACATCGGCTGCCGTAGACGTAGCCCAGGAAATGGATGCGCGGGTCGGCGGTCGACATCACCTCGGCTTTGTACCCGGTGGTGTAGGGCGTATCGCCCACGATCACCAGCGGCATATCGCTCTCCAGTTGCTCGAAGGCCTGAACGCTCAGATGGATGCCCTTGTCGGGCACCAGAGCGGCGACTTGGAGCAAGTAGTTCCCCGGCGTCAGGCCGTGTCTCTCTAGCTCGGTGGTGGTGCCAACCGGATCCATCGCCGCGCCGTAGGTGACGTAGCACGTCTCGCGCCCGTAGTCATCGCGGAAAAGCTGTTGGACGGGCCGATTGTCGGAGATGATTTCGTCGGCGTAGCGCACCGCCAGGGGAAAGGACGTGCGCAGCGCCAGCCGCGCTATACGTCCCCACTTGGGGCGCTGCCAATCCGGCCCATCGACGACCAACAGCGTTTTGCTACGCGAAAGCACCTTGAGCAGCGGGAAGAACAGGGCGTTGCCGACGCCGTGGAAATGGATCACGTCGACCTTTTGGGTCAAGGCCAGGTGCCACACGCACAAGAACGTGTGGCTGGGCATGTCCAGGCTGAGCGTGTTGATCGATGGGAGCACCACGCGCTTCATCCCCTTGTACACGTTGGCGTCGGTGGTCGAGTTGTGACGGCGGCAATAGACGATCACCTCGTGCCCCATCCGCACCAACCGCTGCCCGATTTCCTCAACCGCCGTCTCGGAGCCGCCGAAATTCGCCGGAATGCCGCGGTGTCCCACAATGGCTATTTTCATGTCACCGTCCTTCCTGGCCGCGCATCACCTGCCGGTAGATGCCGACCATCTGCTCGTAGTGTCGCTGCGGGTGGTTGATTGCCTCCACCTGGCAACGGCCGTTGCGCCCCATCTCGACCGCCCGAGATCGATGGTTCAACAGAAACTGGATCCGCTCCGCGAGCTGCGGCGCGTTGCCCGGGCTGAACAACAGGCCGTTGTGTTCATCTTCGACAATCTCGGGGATGCCGCCCATGTTCGATCCGATGACGGGCGTGCCGCAAGCGAGCGACTCGAGCAGCGCCATAGGATAGTTCTCGTAACACTCTGAAGGGAAGACCGTGAAGGCGGCGTGTTGGATGAGGGGGATCAAGGCCTCCGTGTCGAGGTAGCCGCGGAAGGTGACGTTGGAGATGCCGTGCCGGTGGGCATACGCCCTGAGTGTCCCCTCGAGCTCCCCTTCGCCGACGACGACCAGCTTGGCCGAGGCATCGACGTGCCGCATCGCTTCGAATAGCGTCTCGACCCCCTTCAGCCGCACCAATCGGCCAAAGAAGAGGAAGTAATCGGAGGGCTCGTAGACGGGTGTGAACCGGTCGACGTCAATGAAGTTGGGCAAGTGGATGGTGGGAGCGGTGAATCCGTGCTGCGCCAGTTTGCGCTGCAAGAACCGGCTGGGGGTGATGAACGCGTCCACGTTCCGCTCGTAGATGCGCGAGAGTTTTTCTGCGTACATCTCGAAACAGGCCAGCAAACTGGCGGGCAGCGACCCGCGCTTGCAACGCCGCCAAACGACCGGCAGGTAGTAGAAACGCCGGCAGCGCTCACACACCTCGCCGTGAGAGACGAAGTTCGTGTTGGGGCAGATGCGCTTGTAGTCGTGCAGGGTTTGGACGACCGGTAGGCCAAAGCGCTTTGCGACCGGCAAGATCGACGGCGAAATCTCGTGGTCGATCTCCTGAACGTGGACGACGTCCGGCTGCGTATCCCGAACGAGCTGCTCGAACTTCTCTTTCGCTTCACGAAAGTAAACCACGCGCTCCGCAACCTTCAGCTTGGCGGCCAGGCCGGTTTTCCGTTCCAATAGGCTGGGAAAGTCGATCTGGCTGACGAAGTAGCGCGCGCACTCGGAGGGACGGTTGCGAGGGTGAGCCATACAGAAAGGGATCACCTGATGGCCGTGTTGAACCAGCAGGTCCGACAGCCCGAAGAAACAGCGCTCGACGCCACCGCGCAGGTAAAAGAAGCTGTTGCACATCAGGATTTTCATGGCTATTCCGAAAATAGACCGTCTCGATGTAGGGCGGGTTTCTTACCCGCCGACCCTCGGTTACCA
>JAFGOJ010000401.1 GCA_016926575.1 Anaerolineae bacterium
ATCATCTCGTCCAGGCTCTCCCCCTCCACGAAGTCCATAACCAGGTAGGCGTTCCCTTCCCACTGAAAGAAGTCGGTCACTCGAGGCAAATTGGGATGGTGCAGCCCGGCCAGGACCTGGGCCTCACGCTGGAACTGGTCTCGCATAGCGGCCAGTTTTTGCGACTGGAGGCCGGGTTCCGGAAGCATCTCTTTCAGCGCCACCGGAATGTTGAGCGTGAGGTCCCACGCCCGGTAGACGGATCCCATCCCTCCCTGGCGCAGCAGGCGGGCAATGCGGTACCGATTTTGTATCACTTGACCTTGGTTCAGCGGCATCGAATCCCCCTATTCCATCTCGACCACAATCACGCCGATGTTATCCTCCCCACCGGCGCGGTTGGCCGCATCGATCAACGCATCGCACGCCTGCTGCGGGGAGCGCGCCTGCTCGATGATGCGCCGGATATCCGCGTCCAGCACCATCTCCCACAGTCCGTCGGAACACAGCACCAACCGGTCTGCGGGACGCAGCGGAACGGCGAACGTATCGACCTCCACCTGCTCGCTATGGCCCAGGCAGCGATAGATTTGATTGCGTTGGGGATGGCTGCGCACATCCTCGGCAGCGATCACACCGGCGTCCAACAAGCGCGCCACCAGCGAGTGATCCTGAGTGATCTGTTCCAACCGCCCACCGCGGAGCAGGTAGGCGCGGCTGTCGCCGACCCCGGCGATCATCGCCAGGTCACCGATGACCAGCGCAGCGGCCACCGTCGACCCCAGGTCGCTGCCCGTCGTCTGGCCATGCTGGAAAAGCACCTGGTTGGCCTGCTGCACCGCCTGAGCCAGGAGGTCACCGGGGACGTTCTCGGCCGTCAGTTTGCGCGTCGTCTTTTCCAGGTCGGGCAGCACCTTGGTCTTGATGATCCAGTCGGTCACGATCTGGTTCACGGTCTGGCTGGCGACGTCGCCGGCGTCGTGCCCGCCCATCCCATCGGCGACGAGGAAGAACCCCACCGGCACGGCGCCGCCGTCCTGCTGCTTGTTGAACGTGAAGGTGACGACGGCGTCTTCGTTGTGCGTGTGCCTGCGTCCGGGATGCGTCGCCTGGCCGAAGGCAGGCTTGAGTGGGCGCGCGGGGGCCGCCGGGACGTAGGAAAAATCGTCCAGCATGTCGCCCGCCGTGGCGTAATGGTCCTGCATCGCCCGCTCGACGAACGGGCGCAAGTCGGGCGGCACAGCGTTGATGTCGGCACGCTGGATTTCCATCCCCGTCGCCAGGTAAAAGAGCAGGCTGCCCAGAAAGGTAATGTCCCGATTGACCTGCGCACGCACCGCGTCGGCGTCGTTGCCGGGCAGGGGCACGCAGGAGTTCAAGTCAGCCAGCAGCAACTCCGTCCCACCGCCGGTCAAGACAATGCTTTCGAGCGCCAGCCCTCCCGTCTCCGAATAAGCGAATCCGTGCTCGTGCAGGTAGACCATCGCCCGGCCAATCTGTGCGACGCCCGCCAGCGCCTCGTCCGGCGACCGCTGCCGGCGGCCGCGCACCAGCACCCCCCAGCGGCCGGGGTGCTCGGTGACCGTGTACGTGCGCTCGCCGTATTGGATGATGTCCCGGTGGGACAACACGTGCTCGTGGGCAGCGCTCAACTGGATCAGCTGCTGCACCTCGGACTCGGAATGAAGGCCGGAGGCGCGCGAGCGGCGCTCGTGAATCAACACCGCCGCCAGCGGCGTCTGGCAATGCTGGCACAAGCCGGTGAGGGGGGGCTGTTCGTTCGACATGCCGCACGCGGCGCAGGTCAGGTCGAGCGCGTCGTAGTAGATCGAGCGCTCCAATTCCCGCGCAGCCACGATGCCGTACCGCCGCCGCAGGTCCCGTGCGTGCGAAACGACCATGCCCCGTTGAAGCGGTTCCAGGCGTTGGGAATCGGCCCGCACCGGCAGCACCGCGGTCCGCTCGCGCACCTCGGCAGGGTGCGGGGGACGTACACCGCCCGGCACCGGCGCGCCCTTGGGCGCAGGCGGCTCCGCCCCGCCCACCAGTTGTTTCAACTTGCCCAACAGGTCGGTAGGCCCGGCAGGCGTCGAAAATGACAGTTCCCGCTCCGGAGAAAGATCGGCCCGGCAATTCTGACAGAACTTCGCCCCCGGGCGGTTGCTATGGCCACATTTGGGGCACGTAATCATAGCGCCTCCTCGAACACCACAACGAGCAATGTCGTCATCACCACACCAACACCGCCAGCACGAGCAGCCCCAACGCAGCAACGACCCCCAGTTCCCCAAGGATGATGAGCAGCCCCAACAGCCGCCCCCACAAGACCGCGGACGGAGAGGGAACCGCCACGGCGCGCACCGGAACTTCTCCCATACGCTGCCCGCCCTGATCCCACACCGAAATGCTGCCCTGAACCTGGCACGCTGCAGGGACCAACAGGTGCAACGGCCAGGCGACCAGACGCTTCAGCAACCCGCAGCGTGGCCGCGACCGGCCCGCCTTGAGCCGCCGCGTGTCCAGCGCCACGGTGACCTGCTGGCCGCTGGTCCCTACACGCTCCGGCTGCACGCGCAGCCAGGCTACGTCTGCGCCGAATTTGACCTGCGCGCCGGCAGGGACAGAGACCTGCAACAGCCGCTCCGGAATCGCCCGCCCCACGACGACGCTGCCAAAATCCACCGTCGACGGGCTCAACAGCACGCCACCCGCAGCCCACCCCGGCGCAGGCTGAGCCACCGCCGGCTCCTCCAGCGCCTCTCCAGACAAAGCCTGCCACATCTCCCGCACCGACTGGTGGCGGCTGGCGACAACAGGCTCCACCGCCCTGGCAATGGCGGCCTCCACGCGCCGGCTGACCGCCGGGTTCAAGCGCCGCAGCGGCGGGAAACTGAACAGCTTCGTATTCGGATCGCGCAGCGTGAGCAACTGGTGCAGCATCGCTCCCAAAGCATAGACGTCGGCGCGCTCGTCGGTCTGCGATTTGCCGTACTGCTCCGGCGGTGCGAACCCGTCGGTGCCAAACTCGATGGTGTCCTTCCGCTGGCCTGGCTTGTAGAAACGCGCAATGCCGAAATCGATCAGCTTGACCTGCCCCGTCTCGCCGACCACCATCACGTTGTTCGGCTTGACGTCTCTGTAGATGATCTGCGGGTTCTGCGCGTGGAGATAGGCCAACACGCTGCACAACTGCTCCGCCCAGATCAGCACTTGCTCTTCGGGAAAGGGCGCGCTGCGTTGGTCGAGCAACGCCTTGAGCGTCTGCCCCTCGATGAACTCCATCACCATATAGTGACGCTCGCCATCCTCGAACCGGTCCGTCACCCGTACCAGGTTGGGATGGCTCAAGCGCGCCAGCAACTCCGCCTCGCGTTGGAACGACTCCAGCACCCGTTCCCGCTCCGACGGCGCTATGACCGATTCGGACATCTCTTTGACGGCGACGATCTTGCCCTGAAGCCGCAGGTCCTGCGCCCGGTACACCGCGCCCATCCCGCCCTGAGCAATCTTCTCCAGAATCAGGTAGCGCTCCGACAGCCGCACCAGCGGCAGCAAGTCGCCGGTGCCGAACCGGCCCGGTTGCTGGGCGGGCGGCAGCGGCGGCGGGGGTGGGGACGGCGCGGCGACCAGAGGGTGGCTGCAGGCATGGCAGAACCGCGCTCCAGGGCGCGTCACAGTGCCGCAGTTCGGGCAAAGCGTCTCTGCAGCGTCCTGCGCGGCCGGGGCCGCCAGGGGGGCGCGACACGCCGGGCAGAAACGCGCCGTCGGTTTGACCGGCGCGCCGCAGCACGGGCACACCCGCCCGCCGGTCGGCCCGACGATGCGCGTGCCACACTGCGCACAGAACGTCGCGCCGGCCCGCAGCGCCTGCCCACAACTGAGGCACACAGACGCGGGCAGCGCCGCCACCGGCTTCCCGCACTGCCGACAGAAGGAAGCGTCTGCACGCAGCAGCGTCCCACAGTAGGCGCAGGGCCGCCCGCTCGTCCCGATCGGCGCGGTCTCTTCAAGCTGCTTTCCGCACTGCTTGCAGAAGCGCCCGCCGGATCGATTTTCAGCTCCACAGAAAGAACAATAGCCCATCAGTGCATCAACGTGCGCGTCTGGTAGCGCACCTTCTTCGTCCGCTGCGGGTCGACCTGCCCGTGCTGTTCCAACTCCAGCGCCTGTTGTTCAACCTCGGCGGCCAGTGCAGCTTCCCCCATATCCAGCAGGCGCGTGGCCGCGGCGCGTAACTTGCGCGTGGCGCTGCCCACATTGCCCACCGCCACGTCCTCTTGGGCCTTGCGCTGCAACTTGTAGGCACTCACCCCGGCCACGGCGTCCATCACCCGGCCCACCTGCTCGGTCAACCGCGCCGGGTCGGCAGTGACCTGCACGGTCACGTCGGCGCGCGCCTTCTGCCCCACCGGAGCACGCGCCGGGTCTTCGTAGGCCAGCACGACCTGCGCCAGATGGCAGGCCCCGGCCGGCTGCGGCGGCACGAGCAACTCCAGCAACGCCGCCGGCCGATCCCCTGCCACCAGATCGCCCAGCGGGAAAGTGAAACTCCCCCCCGCGTCGAGCGCCTCCAGTGGCGCGATGGACGGGCGCACCCGGTGCGCCGCGCGGACCGTCACCCCCGACGCGGGGCGCAGTTTCAGCTCCAGACCCCGGCAGCGCACCGCCTGAGCGCGTTGTAGCTCCCGGGCGAGCGCCCCCGGAATCTCCTCCGGTTGCTCCAGCAAGTACGCCTCCCCGCCGGTCTGGTCGGCGATAGGGATCATCAGCTCCTCGTTGAAGTCGCCGCCCAGCCCCATCGTGCTGATGGGGACACGCGCCCGGCGCGCCTGCCTGGCCCAATCGCGGCACGCATCTTCGTCGGACGTAAAGCCATCGGTCAACACGAGCAGCCGGTCGACGCGCTCGGGCGACCTGGCGCGCTGCAGCTCCGCAAACCCCATCTCGATTCCCTGGGCGATGTGGGTGCGCTCCCCCAGGTCAAGGCGTTCCAACCGCTGCACGGCATCCAACAGGCGCTGTTTGTGCGCCCCGGCAGTGCTGGGAACCAGGGTGACCGCCTGAGAGGCGAACGCGACCAGAGCGAACTGGTCGGCAGGGCGCAGTTGCCCGACGACGGCCCGCAGCGCGTCCCTCACCCGCTCCATACGGCTCGGCAGGCGGTTCAGTTCCTCCTCGGTGATGCCCACCGGCTGCCAGGCGGGCACGCCGTCGATCAGCACTTCTTGCAGCCGGCCCGCCCGCGCCAGCGCCTCGAACTGCGACTCGCTGACCAGGCGGATGTGCATCGACTCGCTGGTATCGACCACCAAGATCAGGTTGACCGGGAGGGCCGCGCCGCCCGCCTCGTCGTCGATCTCCACCAGCAGGTAGACCAGGTACGGCTGCGTGGTCAGCGGCAGGTAGGGCGCGTTGACCGCCAGCGTCATGTGGGCCGCTGCGGCCGCCGCGTCCTGATTTCGACCGTTCGTCATCGCGCCATCCTTCGAAAATAGGGGGCTTTGAAGTAAGAGCGCAACGCGTCGCGCCCCCTACTCTGCCCGGCGACAGGCGTCGAGCACGCCGGCCACTCCGACGCGCCGCTCCAGCGCCAACATCGCCCGCAAGCCGTCACCGTACATCCCATCCTGCCGGTCCATCGCCGCCAGCGCTTTGACCGCGCCCAGCGCTTCCAGCGTCTTGTGCGCCACCCACTCGGCAAACCCCTCCCGCACGAGCGGGTCCTTGAGCAGCGGGCAGTTCTCGCCCTGCCAGGCGTGGGCCCACTCGTGGGCCACGGTGTGCACGAACGCGATCTGCGGCAGCCCAGAGAGCACGTACATCACCCGCCGGCGGCCCTTGCGCACGAACAGCCCCACGATCCGGTCGGGATTGCCCTCCGCACCGGCATTGCCCTCGGCTGCCAGCCGGTTCAGGTGCTGCGGGTCGACCATAGCGAAGTCGGCCCCCACGTTCAGCGCCAGCCCCAACTGCTCGACGGCCACGCCGACCACGCGCTCGAACAGCACCTGGGCCCGCAACGGGTCGTAGATGGCAGTGCGAGCACAGTCCACACAGACGTGCCGCCCATCGGGCAGCACGGCGTGGCGTTCGCCCATCGGCACGCCGCACACGTCACACCGGAGCGCCTGGCGCTGACACGCCCTACACACGACCAGCGTTTGCCCATCCCGCTCGTAGGCCCAACTGCGGCCCCACAAGCGCCGACCGCACAGGTGGCAGAACTTCGCACGCTCACCACCGCCGCCTGGCGCTGTCGGTGCGGGCAACGTTACCCCACATCCTTCCGTCTCAACACCATGGCCGTCGCCAGGGCAAACAGCAGCCCGAACCCACTCAGCAGCGCCCAGTCAAGAAGCAGGTGGCCGACCGACGGTGTATATCGAATGCGAAACTCTTGCTCGTTGAAGATGTCCATCGGGTCCGGTTCGATCGTAATCTCCTCCTCGACCGTCTCCGTGACCGTGATCATGTCGTTGACGATCACCTCCGGCACAGAGATGGGCACGGTTTGGATGATGGGCGGCTGCATCGGGTCGACCTGGACGGGGATGTCGATCATCTGGGTCGACGTGATCACCGTCACCGGTTCCCAGTCGTCGGAAGGCCGCTCGACCTCCGTCGAAACGATCTCGGTGATGGGATCAGGCTGGAAGCGGGTGCGCGTGAGACTGTTCAAGTGCTCGATGTTGGCCGAAGAGCCGAGCGCCTCCATCGCCCAGCGCGTGAGGGTCAGGTTGGAGAACCGGTCAGTGATGCCCGGCAGGTCGAAGAGCACGCCGGCGAAGATCATCTGAAAGAACAGCACCAGGAAGACCAGGTAGATGACCGTGTTCGTGTTGGGTACGACGGCGGAAACGAGCAGGCCCATCAAGATCGCCACCATCGTCGAGATGACCAGCGTGATGTAGAGCTCCAGCGGTGCGGGAAGGAACACCCCATCCCAAGGGAATTCGACCCGTAAGGAAATCACCAGCATGAACAAGAAACACTGAATCAGCGCAAAGCCGCCCAACACGACCATTTTGGATGCGATGTAAGGCATGATGCGCAAACTGACCATGCGCTCGCGTTGGTAGACCGACCATTCTTTGACGATCTCGTAGACCGAGGCGAACAGACCCAGCAGCACTGCCGCCAGGGCCATGATGAAGAGCAGTGTCTGGCTGCTCCCGACGACGGCGTAGGAGGCGCTGTCCGCTCCGGCGGCCAGGTCCGCCGCGAGCTGACGTTCGATCTCGTCGATCGAGTTGCCGACCAGCCAGTTCGAATCCGAGACCAACACCACCAACGCCCCGATGATGGGCATGACGATCATCAACACCATCAAAAGCAGCTTGTCCCGCAGCACCAGGTCCAGATAGCGGCGCGTGAGGACGAAGAACTGGCGCAAGGTGCTGACACGCGGGCCTTTTTGAGGTTTGGATTGGGCCGCCTTGGCCTCTTGCTGCACCTGGGGGAGCGTCTGCTGGCGGCTGGCGATGTAGCGCTGGTAATAGGCGGATTGCTTGAAGCGCACCTCCGCCTGGGCGGCTTTCTCCCGTGCCACCTTCGGGTCGATGTCGTCCAACTGGTCGTAGATGTCGGCGAAGTCGCCGCTGGTGACGTTGAAGAAGCCCAGCGCCTCCTCGGGCGGGCCGAAGTAGACCATGCGCCCCTGCGAAAGGAAGCAAACGTGGTCGCACTGGACGATGTTGGCGGTGGCGTGGGTGACCAGCACGATCGTGCGCCCGCCGTCGGCCAGGCGGCGCAGCGTGTGCATCATCTTCTTCTCCAGCCCCGGGTCGAGGCCGGAGGTGGGCTCGTCGAGGAAGAAGAGGTTCGGTTCGGCCAGCAGTTCCACGGCGATGCTGACCCGTTTGCGCTGCCCGCCGCTCAGGCTGCTGACGACCTGGGTCTTCTGCCCGATCATCTCCACCTGTTCGAGCACCTTGTCGATACGCTTTTCGACCTCCTCGGCCGAGGTATCGGGCGGCAGGCGCAGGCGCGCCGCATAGCGCAGCGCGTTGACCACGGTCAGGTCTTTGTGAATGATGTCGTCCTGTGGCACGTACCCCACCATCGTCCGGTACAGGTCGAAGTGGCGGTAGAGGTCATCGCCGTTGACCAGCACCTGTCCGTCGGCGCGGGTGAAGCCGTTGAGCGCCATCATCAGTGTGCTCTTGCCCGCTCCGCTGGTGCCCACCAGAGAGATGAACTCGCGCGGGTAGACGGAGATGTCGATGTTGTCGAGGATGCGCTTGGTGCGGCCCTTGCGCCCCACGTCGCGGGTCAAATGCACCCCGTCCAACCGCACACCGCCGGTGGTGGTGTACTGCTGGAAGCCGGTCGCGTCGTAGACCAGCGTGAACGGGCCGATCTGCACCACGTCGCCCTTCTGCAGGCGGTGGGCGCCGGTGAGTCGCTGGCCATTGACGAACGTGCCGTTGGTGCTGTTCAGGTCGGTGATCATGTGGCCGTCGGCGCGCAGGTCGAGGCGGGCGTGCTCCCAGGAGACCATGGGTGCGGAGAGGTGCACGTCGGCCTGGGGGTTGCGTCCGATGGTGAAGGACGGCTTCAGCCCCAGGGCCGTGTCGCCCACACGGATGGGGGCCGCCTCCGGTGCAGGCACGCCCACCGACCCGGCAGCCCGGAAGGTGAGGCTGACGGAGTTGCCCTGGATGTCGCCGATGCGCAGGATGTCTCCGTCCTTGAGCGCGGCGCTCTGCGCTCGCTGGCCGTTGACGTAGGTGCCGTTGGTGCTGCCCAGGTCGGTATACTGCCATTCCGTTCCGCGCTGTTCGATCCGCCCGTGCTGCTTGGAGACATACTGGAGCGACAGCACCACGTCGTTCTCCGGGTTGCGTCCCACGTTCAGCACCGGCCGGTCGAGAGGAATCTCGCAGGGCGCGGCACCGGGCACGCGCACCACCAGTCGGGGCTGCTCGGGGGAAGCCGGCGGGCACGCCTCTGCCCCGCCTCCCTTCACCACCGGCTCATCCGGCGTCAACTGACAGCCGCAGGCAGTGCAGAAGCGGGCCTGCGGATTCTTCAACTCCTGACCACAAAATCTACAGAAACGGGGCATAGGTCGTGTACCTCCAGGGTTAAATACGTCACGCTTCCAACGTGACGACTATCTCGACAACGTCAGCCGGTAGCTGCCGCCGTTGTAGGAGTAAGAACGGGCAATGATGGTGTACGTTCCGGTATCGGGCAGTCTGAAGTCTGCGATCAGCGCGTTCAATCCGTCGCCGCTGTCGTCGTCGCGCGCCAGCCGCTCGCCGGTGAAGCTATACAGCTCCAGATAGGTGTCCATGCCATCGGTCTCGTCCATCGCGATGGTCACCACGTCTCCGGCGGTACCCTGGAAATTCCAGCGATTCTCTCCATCGACGTCCAGCGTCCCTTCCACCGACTGGCCATAGGTGATCTGCCCCCCACCCACGGCCAGGTCGTCGGTATAGACGAGGGAGAGCGCGTAGCTGCCTGCCTGCAGGCTCAGCCCGCGGGCGACGATGGTGTAGGTGCCGTTGGAAGGCAAGACGTAGTAGCGGATGCGGGCATTCAAGCCCGGGCCGCCGTCGTCATCGGTGGTCAGCGCCAGACCGGTGGGGCCGTAGAGCTCCAGATAGGTGTCCATCGTCCCATCGGTCTCGTCCATCGAGATCGTCACGATATCCCCAACATTGCCGACGAAGTACCAGGTATGCTGTTCGCCCTGCGCCAACGTCGATTCGATGGTCTGGTCGTATTCGATCCATCCGCCGCCGCTGCTGCTGCTGCTGCCGCCGCCACTGCTGCCGCCCGCGCTCAACTGCAGCGAGAGGGCATAACTCCCCGCCTGGTTGCTGTAGCCGCGCGCCACGATGGTGTACGTGCCGCTGGCGGGCAGTTGGAAGTTCTGGATCAGAGAATTCAAACCGTCGCCGCTGTCGTCGTCGGTGGTCAACTGGGCGCTGTCGGGACCATAGAGCTCCAGGTACGTGTCCATCCCATCGATCTGCTCCATCGAGATCGTGACCCGATCCCCAGAGGTGCCATCGAACGTCCAGTAGTGGACATCCCCATCCGCCAGCACCGCAGTCACGGCCTCGCCATACGCGATCGGGCCGCCCTCCTCCGCAGCCGCGGCCCAGGAGACGGTCAGCGCGTAGCTTCCGCTCTGATAGGCAAACCCGCGCGTGACGACGGTGTACGTGCCGCTTTCGGGCAGGCGGAACAACTGGATCAGCGCGTTATAGTTATCCCCGGTGTCGTCATCGACGGCCAGGTAGTCCCCATTGGGGCCGAAAAGTTGCACGTAGGTGTCCATCGTGCCGTCGGTCTCTTCCAGCGAGATATTCAGCGTGTCGCCAGCGTTCCCGTAGAAGGTCCAGTGCGCCTCCTCATTGAGGTTGAGGCTGCCGTACACCGTCTGCTCGTAGACGAGCGAGCCAGCCTGAACGACGGTGGCGGGTACATCAGACACAGGGGTGGGCGTATCCGGCACCTCGACGAGCGGCCGGGGCGTCGCCGTCGGCAGGTTGAAAATCCACGCACCTCCCCCAACGATCAGCCCACATACCACCAGGGCGAGGAAAATCCCCCCCGCGCCGACCAACCAGACCCATTTGGGGATTCCCTTCCGTTGCGGGACGGCCTCGGCCATAGCGGCGGCGGCCGCCGCCGCTTCCGGCATCACCTTCGTCCCCTGGCTGACCGGTGCGACGACCGGCCGCGCAGGCTGGGCAGGGGGCATGGGCCGGTCGCGCAGCGCCGCGCGCATCTCCGCGGCCGACTGGAAGCGGGCCGCGGGCTGGAGCTCCATCGCCCGTGCCACAACCCGCTCCGTCGCGCTGGAGACGCCGGGGATCAGCCAGCTCACCGGCTGCATCGTCTGTGGGTTGACGATGCGCATGGTTGCCGTGGGCGGGGTTGACCCGGTCAGCGCGTGGTAGACCGTCGCGCCGAGGCCGTAGACGTCGCTGCGCGCGTCGGTGTGCCCGG
>JAFGOJ010000402.1 GCA_016926575.1 Anaerolineae bacterium
ACCTGCGGGAGGGTGAAGGCCGCCTGAGGCGTTGACCCAGGCCCATTTGCGGAAGGGGTCCGGGGGAACCGGAAGGTAAACCGCAGGCTTACCCGTTTCCCCGGCGGGGTGCAGGGTCGGAGCCCCTGCAAAGCACCTACATCCATTCGGAATCGTAGCCTCTCACAGTGAAGAACGACATGACCTACAGGTGATAAACTGCGCTTGTCTCTCTCTACTGACTAGAGTACAATAGTTCCACAGCGTACTATATTTACAAGGAGCATAGATATGCGAAAAGAAGGACTCAGCCTGAAAGGTGTCTTTCCGGCCCTGGTGACCCCCTTCGCGCGCCAGACGGAGGCGTTGGATGAGGAGGCGTTTCGCGCCCTGATCCGCCACGCCCTGCCCAACGTCGACGGAGTCGTCACCAGCGGCACGACCGGGGAGTTCCCCTACCTCACGCGTGAAGAGCAGCGCCGTATGGTCGTCATCGCCCGTGAGGAGGTGGGAGACAAACTGGTCATCGCCGGCTGCGGGGCCTCCGGCACCGCCCAGGCGTTGGCCCTGGCGGCCGATGCCAAAGACGCCGGCGCCGACGCCGTGCTGGTCGTCACCCCCTACTTCCTCCACCCCTCCGACAAGGGCCTCTACCAGCACTACTACGACATCGCCACACAGGTCGACATCCCCCTCATCCTCTACAACATCCCCCAGGTGATGGACGCCTACCTGCCACGCACGGTGGTCGAAGACCTGGCCGACCTGCCCAACGTGATCGGGTTGAAGGATTCCTCCGGCAACCTGACCTATACGATGGAGCTTCTGGAGTTCGCGGGCGACCGCATCGACTTCCTCATCGGCCACGACGAGGTGGTGGTTTCGGCCCTCGCCGGCGGCGTCACCGGGATGATCCTGGCCAGTGCGCAGATCTACCCCGAGGTGTGGCAGGAGGTCATGCGCCTGATGGACGCGGGCAACCTGGTCGAAGCCCGTGCCCTCCAGCGCAAGGTGCAGAAGCTGTCGCGCATCTTCTGCCGCTACGGCGGCGGCGTGGCGGTCAAGGCTGCGCTGAATATGATGGGCGTCGACGCCGGCGTGCCGCGCCGCCCGCTCAAGAGCGCCGGCGGGGCGCTGCTCCACGAAACCCGCGCCGAAATCCAGTTGGAACTGGAAAAGTTGGGCAAGATCGAAACGCAGGACTTTCCCTTCGACTATCCCACCGGCGACCTGGCGGGCCGCTTTGGCGACTTGGAACTGAGCGCCGAGGCGATCCACGCTCACGGCCTGCGCGTCGGCAGCGGTGTGGCGGGCGAGGGGGTGGAGCGGGTGCAGCTCGACCTGATCGCCGGGGGGAAGGACACCCCCCTGGGCGACGCCTACGCCCTTCAACTGACCTACCCGCTTCACGGGCGCGAGGCGCTGACCACGATCCTGGAACCGGGGCTCACCGTCCGCCCAAGCACCTTGCTCTTGCCCACCCTGCCGCAGAAGAACTTGCGTCAGGCGAATATGATCTACGGCCCCGCGCAGGCCGCGCTGGCGCGAGCGATTGTCGATGCGTTAGAGGCGGGCACGCTCCCTGCCGCCGCACAGAACGACGTGATGGTCGTGCTGGCGACGGTCCACCCCAAGGCCCTCGACCGGCACGCGCTGTATCACAGCGTGTACGACGCCGCGCAGGCTGCGGTCGCGCAGGCGTTCGGAGCGTAAGGAGGACGACATGGGTTACAAAACGACTTGGTACAAAGGTATCTTCCCCGCGCTGGTGACACCCTTCACCGCCGATGACAGGCTGGATGAAGCGGCCTACCGCGCGCTGATCCGGTTCGTGCTGCCCCACGTCGACGGCGTGGTCCCCTGCGGCACCACCGGCGAGTTCTCCTACATGACCATCGCCGAGCGCAAGCAGGCCATCGAGATCTGCCTGGACGAGGTCAACGGCCGCGTGCCGGTGCTCGCCGGTACCGGCGCGGAATCGACCCGCGCCGCGTTGGAGCTGACCGCCTGGGCGCGCGACGCCGGCGCCCACGGCGCGCTGGTCGTTGCCCCCTACTTCCTCAAGCCCTCGTTCAACGAGGTCTACGACCACTACAAAGCACTGGACGAGTTGGGGTTCCCCATCGTCCTGTACAACATCCCGCAGTGCGCCGGGACGCACTTCCGTTGGTGGACGGCGGAGGGCATGGCGCTCGATTTCGAGAACGTCATCGGCCTCAAGGACTCGTCCGGCGACCTGCCTTTCATGGAAGCTATGTTCGAGAAGGTGCGCGGCAAGATCGGCATCTTCGTCGGCCACGATGAGGTGGTGCAGGCGGCACTGGCCGCCGGAGCCGACGGGGCGATCCTGGCCAGCGCCAACTTGATCCCCGACATCTGGCAGGCGCTTTACCAGGCCACGCTGGCGGGCGACCTGGCGACGGCCCAGGCGCTGCAGGAGAAGGTGCAGAAGCTGGTGCGTATCGTCGTCCGTTGCAGCTCGACCCAGGCGGTCAAGGAGGGGCTGCGCATGATGGGCGTGCCGGTGGGCGACTCGCGCCATCCGATTATGCCCGGCGGCGGTTTCAAGCGCGAGGATGCCGAGGAACTGCGCGCGCAGTTGGAGGCGCTGGGCAAGCTGCCGCTGCACGAGGTGACCTACGACCTGGGCGCGCGCCAGGTGACGACGCGCCTCCCCACCGTTCCGCAGACGCCCGGCACGGTCTCCGATTGGACGATGAAGGTGGGGGAGGGGTTCGCCGGCCCGCCGTTCCAGGAGCTGGCGCACATCGACTTGCTGATCGGATTGAAGGATGGGCCGGTGGGCCGGGCGATAGAGCGCTCGATAGCCGGGTGGGGCGACGCGCGCGGGCTGAAGATCATCAACCAGCGCCCGTTGACGCTGCTGGTACCCACGGTGACGCTCCACACGGCCAAACAGCGCCGCCTGCTCTACGAACACGCCGCCGAGGGGGTCAACCTGGCCATTCGGCAGAACGTCGAGAGCGGCTTCCTGCCGGAGGACGCGCTGGATGACCTGGTGTTGATCGCCAACGTCTTCGTCCATCCGTCGGCGTCCATCGCCAAGCGCGTGGCGTTCAACAATTACAAGGCTATGGTGCAGGCGATTCGGAAAGCCATCGAGGGCCGTCCGACGGTGGCGGAGTTGTTCCACGAGAAAGCGTCGGCGCGCCATCCGTTCAAGTACGCGCCGTAACGAGTAGGCGCGCGATTCAATCGCGCGCCTACCACCGCCAGACAATGTGCTCCCGCCGGGTCCGTGACCCGGCGGGAGCGCGGGCATTTTCTCCGTCATGCCCGCTGTCATTTCCGCGAAAGCGGGAAAAGCGGGCATCCACCTGTACGTAAACTGGATTCCCGCGCCTGTCCCCGCGAAAGCGGGGATACGCGGGAATGACGTTCTTGACTGGGCGGCGCACCCATTTTCGCCTATCGGCTGTGAGTCGCCCCTACGTCGTCATACCCTCTATTTCCTTTTCTTCTGTGCGGGGCCGGGTTGCGCGGCCCGATCCGCCGGTCCGACCTCCCCGATAGCGCGCCGGATCAGGTGGCGCGCTACGTCCTGGGTGCCGGTGAGTTCGTAATAGTTCGTCGTAGCGTCCAGGAACGCCCCCAGATAGTCGAGCGATTCGTCGGATATGTCGACGAAGCGTTTGATGTTGCCGGTGATGTTCTGCGGGGTGAGGTTGCGGCTCCTGACCAGGCTGTCCATCCACCCCTTCACGGCGTCGAAGCCGGTGCGCAGGAATCCCAGCCGTTCCTTGCCGCCGTCGCCGGGGAACACGTCCTTGAGACGCTGGAAGACCCTGCTTTGCTCGAGGTCCCCTTCCTTGATTCGATCCAGTAGCTTCATCGTCCCCTGGGCGAAGTCTGGGCCGAGGGGGATGACGCCGTCGATGCAGACCAGGGCCGCCATGCGCATCTTCGATGCCCCGCTGTACGCGGCCAACCCAGAGGTGAACTCGCGGATGTTGGGCTGGGGCAGGTTGCTGATCATGCTGAACGCGACGATCTCAGCGCCCACTTTGACCGCCAGGTCGATGGCTTGGGTGACGTCGGACTTGGGCGTCATCCGGTCCAGGAATGAGAGGAGGCGTATCTTTTGACTGGCCTTGTCGGCCATGGCGGCGGCGGCCAGGGCCACGTCGGCGTCGTCCACCACGCGGTAGACCTTCATGGCCTTCTGGTAGCCGGTCGATGGGTCGTCGTAGATTTCGCGCACCCTGTGGCCGACCCGTTTCAACTGGACCGCGTCTGTCCCGGCGACGGCGCGCACCAGGTTGTCGAATCCGGTGATGTGGTTCCATTCCCCCGGAACGACAAAATCGAGTGCTTCCAGGACGATGGTGGTGATGCTGCGCCGTGGGAGGTCATCGACCAACTCAACGATAGACTGTTTCTCTGACATTTTTTTCTCCTTTACTTATTGGTGCGTTTCAACAAACGCAACAGGATCCAAATACCCGTACACCTCCGGGTGGGCGCGGGTGGAATCATCGTCCCACGTATAGCCCACTCCGGCGACGTGGCCGTTGCATCCGGGCGCGCCGGCGCTGCCCGCGGGGAACAGGTCCGCCCCGTCCTCGAACGTGCGCATTTCCCAGTGCAGGTGGCTGTTCGGACCCTTATCCATTACCACGGCGATGACCTGCCCGCGCGTCACCGGCTGCCCGCGCCGCACCTGCACGTAGTCGACGTGCCAGTAGACGGAGAAGATGGCGCTCTCGTCGGGCAGCAGGTGCTCGACGATCACGATCTCCCCGTCGCTCCCGGCATCGAGCGTGTAGAGCACCACCCCGTCGGCCACGGCGTGCACCGGGACGTGGGTGGCTGCCCCCCAGATTGTCTGCCCCCTATCGTCCACGGCGAAGAGGTCCACCCCGGCGTGGTAGAGCTGGCCGAAGGGGACGGGGTCGCCGGCGGCGTCGCGGAAGCAGTTGCTGTTGTTGCCCATGGCCGGGTTCTGGAAGCCGTAGCGCGTATCGACCGGCAGCGGCCCGCTGACCCCCGGCACGTAGGGTGCGTACGCGTCTGCCGGGAGGAGGGGGTAGTCGAACGCCTCGGCGACGGTTGGCGTGGGCCATGGGGTGTAGGGCGCGGCGGTGGGCAGGTCGGGCAGGGGCGGGGGCGGGGTGAGGTGGTAGGTCAGCCAGTAGCCGTAGCGCCGCCAGAGCACGCTGCCGGCGGCCAGCCCCAGGCACCCCAGGCAGCCGAGCGCGATCCAGAGGATGCGCCGTGTGCCGCGTTCGCGCATGCTACTTGTAGTCCTCGCGCACCGGGTTCCACGCGTCGAGCACGAAGGCCGGTTCGTCGAGCACGACGGCGCTGTGGGTGACGTTGGGGGGGATGCAGACGCCCTCTCCGGCGCGCAGGGTGCGTGTCTCCTGGCCCATGGTGAACGCCAGCGCCCCCCGCACGACGTAGGTGATCTGTTCGTGCGGGTGCGCGTGCGCGGGAATCACCCGCCGCGGTTCGAAGTCGAAGAACGTGATCATCACGTTGTCGAGGTAGACCGCCCGGCGCATCACGCCCGGCAGCATTTCCGTCGCGGGCAAGTCCTCGGTTTTGAAGAAGGTCATCGATTCTTTTCTCCTTATGTGTAGTTGTTCTGTTCCGAAAATAGGGGCTTTGCAGGGGCTCCGCCCCTGCACCCCGCCGGGGAAACCTGCGGTTTCCCCGGACCCCTTCCGCAAAT
>JAFGOJ010000403.1 GCA_016926575.1 Anaerolineae bacterium
CGCCCGCTACGTGATCCACGCCGTCGGCCCTGTCTATCACGAGAGCACCCGCCCGGCCGAACAGCTCGCCGCGGCGGTCCAATCTGCCCTGCGCCGCGCCGACGAATACGATCTGCGCTCGATTGCCCTGCCGGCTATCAGCACCGGCATCTTCGGCTATCCCGTAGAAGAAGCGGCCGAGGTGATGCTCCGCGCTGCCATCGCCTACTTGCAGGCAGGCCAGACGCGCCTGGAGCGCGTCATCTTCTGCCTGTACGGGCAATCCGCTTACCAAGTTTTCGAAACCGCCCTCTCCGCCCTGCTGCCGACTGCGCAATAGCACACCTTTCTCGATTCTTGATTTGTAATCTGCAACCCGTCGTTCATCCGAGGTGGCTATGTTCGATCACGAAACCTATCTCTCCCCTTTGACCTGGCGCTACGGCTCCGAGGAGATGCGCCACATCTGGAGCGAGGTACACCGCCGGCTGCTCCTGCGCCGCGTATGGGTCGCTCTGGCGCAGGCCCAACATGCCGCCGGGCTGGTGCGCGCCGACCAGCTCGCCGACCTGGAAGCGCACCAGGATGCCGTCGACATCGACCGGGCGGCCCAGTTCGAAGCCGACCTGCAGCACGAGTTGATGTCTGAACTGCGCACCTTCGCCGAGCAGTGCCCGGTGGGCGGTCCGATCCTGCATCTGGGCGCTACCAGCCAGGATGTCCTCGACAACGCCGCCGTGCTGCGCCTGCGCGAGGCGCTGCGTCTGATCCGCACCCGCCTGGTCGATCTCCTGAGCGCCTTCGCCGACCGCATCGACGCGACGGCAGAGCAGGCCTGCATGGGCTACACGCACATCCAGCCGGCCGAACCCACCACCGTCGGCTACCGCCTGGCGCAGTATGCCCAGGACGCGCTGGACGACCTGGAGCGGCTCGACCAGCTCCTGGCGCGGCTGCGCGGCAAGGGGTTCAAGGGCGCGGTGGGCACCTCGGCCGCCTACGCGCAACTGCTGGCCGGCAGCGGCCGGACCCCCGCCGACATGGAGCGCCGGGCGATGGCCGCCCTCGGCCTGGAAGCATACCCCGTCGCCACGCAGGTCTACCCGCGCGCACAGGATTGGGAGGTATTGAACGCCCTGGCGGGCATCGCGCAGAGCCTGCACCGTTTCGCCTTCGACTTGCGCCTGCTGCAGTCGCCTGCCATTGGTGAGTGGCACGAGCCGTTCGGCGCGCGTCAGGTGGGCTCTTCGGCCATGCCTTTCAAGCGCAACCCGATCAATGCGGAGAACATCTGCTCGCTGGCGCGCTACGTGGCGGCGCTGCCGGCGGTGGCGTGGGGCAACGCCGCCGAGTCGCTCCTGGAGCGCACGCTGGACGATTCGGCCAACGCGCGTCTGAGCCTGCCCGAGGCGTGCCTGGTCACCGACGAGATGCTCGGGCGGGCCGCCCGGCTGGTGCGCGGGCTGACGGTGGACGAGGCGGCGGTTGCGCGCAACCTGGCCGCCTACGGCACCTTCTCGGCCACCGAGCGGCTGTTGATGGAGCTGGTCAAGGCCGGAGGCGACCGCCAGGTCTTGCACGAGGCCATCCGCGAGCACAGCATGGCCGCCTGGGAGACGGTGCGGGCCGGGCAGCCGAATCCCCTGCCCGAGCTCCTGGCGGGCGATCCCCGCGTCACGTCCTGGTTGCCGCCGCAGCGGGTGCGCGCGCTATTGGACGTCTCCGGCTACGTCGGCGACGCGCCCGAGCGGGCCCGCGCGCTGGCCCAGGCGGTCCGGAAGCGCCTGGCATGAGGGGCGGGGCGACGCGCACGGGGGCGGGCTGGCGTTTCGCCCGTGCCGGCGCGTCGATTGCGGCGCTCGTGTTGATGGTGGGCTGCGTGGCCGCGCCGACGGCCGCGCCGCCGACGGCCAGCGCGAGCCCCACCGTGTGGGTGGCCCCCACGCTGGTCCCGCCGACGGCGACCGCGTCGCCAGCGCCTCCCACTGCCCCCCCGCAGGCGACGGTCGCGCCGACGGCGACGGCTCTCCCCGCCCCCACCGAGACCACGCCCGTATCGACGGCGATTCCCGCGCCGGAGCCGACGGCGGTCCTTGCGCCGCAGCCCGTCGCCGTGTGGGAGGGCAGCGTCACGCTCGCCACCTACGGCTGGGAGCAGGCGCTCGTCCCCAGCACCCCCGACGATCCCATCTACCCCTACCCGCGCCTCGACCGGGAGGCCGTGGCAGGGCCTGCGCCGCGCACTTACGGCGCGGTGTTCATCCAAAACGAGTACGTCCAACTGGTCGTCCTGCCGGAGATGGGCGGGCGCATCCTGCGTTGGACCGACCGCACGACGGGGCGGCAGCTCTTGTACGCGAATCCGGTGGTCAAACCGACCGGTTGGGGCTATCGCGGCTGGTGGTTCGCCACGGGGGGGATCGAGTGGGCCTTCCCCACCGACGAGCACGGTCTGAACGAGTACCGCGCGTGGCAGTATGAGGTGTTGTGGAACGGCGTGCGCGTGTGGGATACCGACGACCGCACGGGGATGACGGTGGAGGTGGCGATTCAGTTGGAAGCGGGGAGCGGGCGGGTGGCGCTCACGCCGCGCATTTCCAATTCCACGGGCGAGGCGCACGCCTACCAGTTCTGGAGCAACGCGATGCTGACGCTGTCGGACGTCAATGCGCCGTCGCCTGAGCTGCGCTTCGTCCTGCCGGCGTCTGAGGTGATCGTGCATTCCAGCGGCGACGGGGCGCTGCCGGGAGCCGGCAGCGCGATGGCCTGGCCGGTCTATGGGGGACGGGATTTCAGCCGCTACCCGACCTACACGGGCTGGCTGGGTGTTTTCGCGCCGCAGGCGGCGGACGCGGGTTTCTCCGGGGCTTACGACTTGGGGACGGACCAGGGCATCGTGCGGGTCGCGCCGGGCTGGGTGCGCGGGGTGAAGCTGTTCTGCCTGGGGAATCTGGATGCGGGGTTGTGGACCGACGACGGGAGTCGCTACGTCGAGTTGTGGGGCGGGCTGACGTCGACGTTCTGGGCTGACGCGACGTTGGAGCCGGGCAACGTGGTGTCTTGGACCGAGTACTGGTACGCTGTGAGCGGTGTGGGGGGCTACACCTACGCCAATGCCGAGGGGGCGGTGCGCCTGATGCCGAACGGAGACGCGCTGGAGGTGGCGTTGATAACGGCGCGGTTGGTGCAGGTGACGGTGGTGGTGAGGCAGGGCGGGGCGGAGGTGTCTCGCTGGCAGGTGGTGGTGGGGCCGGGGCGGCCCTTCCACGCGACCTCGGCGTCCGGTGCGGGGGAGGCGTGGGGGGTGCAGGTGGTGGACGAGGCAGGAGAGGTGCTCGTCGCGTTGGGAGTCGGCGGTTGACTTACACGCAAGGGTGAGTAAAATGCGGACAAGTGCACAAGACAAACGCCTCGGCGCTTGCGGCAGCTCGAGGCGTGGGCCGGAGACGGTGGGGTCTCCAGACGGGGGTGTTGTAGCCCAACGTCTGCACTTTGTCAAGCCGGGGCAGGCTGTTTTTTCGGTTAAGCTCGGTGCGAGAAAACCGCACGCCGGGATGCTTCGGAAGACTCAGCACAAGCCTGTATGGGGGCTGTCGCGCAACCGGCAGTTCTACCGTGATGGCGGTTGAGCCTGTAATGGAAGGAGAAAAACAATGGGACTATTTGGACCCCCGAACATTGAGAAGATGAAGGCGAAGAAGGATATCAAAGGGTTGACAAAGGCCCTGAGCTATCAAAAGGACGATTCTGTGTGCCGATCTGCCGCTCTTGCACTGGCTGAGATTGGCAGCTTGGAAGCCATCGATGCGCTCAAGAACCCGCGGGTGATCGAGTGGTTCGTCGCCAGACTCAAAGACGAAAATGATGCCAACCGTGACAGTGTTGCCGAAGTTCTTGGCAAGATCGGTGATTTGCGTGCGGTGGAGCCGCTGATCGCTACGCTCAATGATGAGGAATCTTGGGTGCGCAGATCGGCAGCCGATGCATTGGGCCAGATTGGCGACGCCCGCGCTACAGAGTCGCTCACGGAGGCCCTGAGTGATCCGCAGCCAGAAGTGCGCAAAGCCGCGGCCGAAACCCTGGACAGTCTTGGCTGGCAACCCGATCAGGGAGCGGCTGGGGCGGCCTATTGGGTTATCAAGTTCGATTATGCCCGCTGCGTCCCAATCGGCGCGCCAGCCGTAGAGCCACTCGTCGCCGTCCTTAAAGATCCTGCTATGAATCGACAATGGCACGCGCGCGCCGCCAAAGCGTTGGGTGAGATCGGCGACGCGCGTGCCATCAAGCCGCTGATTGAGATGTTCAAGGACATCAACCGTCCAGGAGAAGTGGTCTTTGCTCTGAGGCAGATCGGTGCGCCAGCTGTCGAGCCATTGTCCGCCGCGCTCAAGAACCGGGATCCCAATGTGCGAAGTGCTGCCGCCTTTACCCTAGAAGGAATCGACGACGCGCGCGCCATCAAGCCGCTGATCGCCGCGCTCAAGGATAAGGATGAACACGTTCGAAAGAATGCGGCCAGAACCCTCAATATTATTAGCAACAACCATCCTGGCGAGGTAGCGCCTTTCATCGCTGCGCTCAAGGACAAAGATGCAAACGTACGATTACACGCGGCAGGTGTTCTGGGCCGGCTTCGCGACGCGGGTGCCGTCAAACCATTGATGACTGCGCTGAAGAATAAGGATCAGGATGTGCGCTCGCTGGCGGCCGAGACATTGGGCAAGATCGGCGACGCTCAGGCCGTGGAACCGCTGATCGCGGCGCTGCAGGACGCAAATGGTGACGTGCGCCGCGAGGCGGCCATAGCCTTGCGCGAGATCGGCGACGCCCGCGCCGTTGAGCCGCTGATCGCGGCGCTGCAGGACGCGAATGGCGACGTGCGCCGCGAGGCGGCCATAGCCTTGCGCAAGATCGGCGATGCTCGGGCCATGGAGCCGCTAATCGCCGCGTTGCAGGACGCGAATGGCGACGTGCGCCGCGAGGCGGCCTTTGCCCTGGGCCACCTTGGAGACACCCGCGCAGTGGAACCGCTCACCAGGGCGCTTGGCGATAGTGATCAGGAAGTGTGTGCGTCGGCGGCCGCGGCGCTCAAGGCTCTGGGAGACTCGCAGGGTGTGGCAGCGGCAGAGGCTTATCAGGAACGCGCTGCCGGCCAACCGGCCCAGTATCGGCTGACCGCCACATGTCTCGGCAACCCGCTGGACCTGAAAGTTGCCACCGAGAGACTGTGTGTCTATTGCACTCATCTGCGCGATCCAAATCTGCGGGACCCGGCCTATCCAAAGGGCGTGGGCGAGTGTGCTAATTCTTTCTCAAGCCACAAAAGTGTAGTGAGTCTGGACGATACCTGTGAGCACTGGATGCCAAACACCAAGGTGCGTTTCTGGCTTTCCAAGGGATACATGGAACACAATATGGAGGGTTGGCCGAAGAAGCCATGGTATCAAGTCTTCGATGATGGGCCTGATGGAGAACGAGGAACCCGCTGATCGTTTCTAACACAGAACGTAACTGCTCAGTCTGGTCATTGCGAGCCGCCCGAAGGGGCGGCGAAGCAATCTCCGCGTTCGATTGCGGAGATTGCTTCGGGCGCTGACGCGCCCTCGCAATGACGAACCGGTGGGCAGCTGGGCGACAGCAAGCGATAGCCTGAGCAGTTACGCCTGAGGTATGAATATCGAGACGTTCGGTGTTAGAAGAAGATGTCGCACGACGATTTCTATTGCGAGCGGTTGGTTTCTGTCTCTGTACAGCGCTTGCACAAATCGGGCAATGTGGTAAAATACCGGACGACAATTACGTTAAGGCTACATAGTTCCTTAGTCGCAAACTTGTTCTGTTGCCGGGGTAGCTCAGCCTGGTAGAGCACCTGACTGAAAATCAGGGTGTCGCCAGTTCAAATCTGGCCCTCGGCACCTTACCGAAGCGGTCCGCCGGGCCGCTGGGCAAATACAAAGGCCCGGCCAAAATGGCCGGGCCTTTGTATTTGCGCGAGAGGTGTCCGATGGCCGTAGAATTGCTGACCTATATCCCTTTGACCGAAGCCACGAAGCGGTATGCCCTCGACCGCCAAATGTTGACGCGCCTGGTTGAATCTGCGCTTGTCTACTGCCATTGCTCCCTATTTTGGGCGCGTTAAGGCAGGTGCCATGGCATCGATTTACCCAACTGAACGATTACCCCCCATCTTCTCCCCTCGACGCGCCAAGCGGGTAACTGCCAGGCGCACAGTCTGAACAGTTACGGGTCTACACAGATTCGTGGGTTGAGATTTTGGTAGTTGATAGTACAATAGAAGGCACCAGACGGCCTGGATGCCCGCTTGCGCGGGTATGACGGCGCTGGCTGCTATTGTTGGAATAGTCGCCACGGCCCTGCGGGCCACCACAAAGGGCAGAAAATGCCCACCCTCCCGCAGGTTCTAAACCTGCGGGAGGGTGAAGGCCGCCTTAGGCGTTGACCCAGGCCCATTTGCGGAAGGGGTCCGGGGGAACCGGAAGGTAAACCGCA
>JAFGOJ010000404.1 GCA_016926575.1 Anaerolineae bacterium
AAGAGCGGCGTTGACCAAACGCCCATACCGTGTTATAATTTCCGTTCGCACCGGTACAGACCGGTCTATTGTGCTGCCAGTTGGAGGGGGTATGTATCCTTCGTTATCAAAGTCTTACGCCCGGATTGAGGCCTCGATCGATTTGCCGGCCCTGATCGAGGTGCAGCTGAATTCGTTCCATTGGCTCCAGGATGAGGGGTTGACCGAACTATTCGAGGAGATCTCTCCTATCGAGAGCTACACCGGCACGCTGCGGCTTCACTTCCCCAGCACCAAGCCGGAGAGCAGCCAGTTCGACCTGGGCTACCGCTTTGGCGAACCGGTCTACTCCCAGGAGGAGTGCCTGGAGCGTGACGTCACGTACGCCGCTCCGCTCTACGTGGACGTCGCGCTCGAAAACCGCGAGACGGACGAGATCATCAAAACCGAGATCTTCCTGGGCGATTTCCCACTCATGACCGAGAACGCCACGTTCATTATCAATGGGACGGAACGGGTCGTCGTCAGCCAGTTGATCCGCTCGCCGGGCGTCTATTTCGACGTCGAAGAGGACCGTGTGACGGGCCGGCGGCTGTGTACGGCCAAGATGATCCCGGACCGCGGCGTGTGGATGGAGTTCGAAACCCGTAAGACGGGCTACCTGACCCTCAAGTTCAACCGCAAGCGCACGATCCCGGTGACGATCATCCTGCGTGCTCTGGCGGCTGTGGACGATGGCACGGGGTCGACGGTGCTGGTCGAGGGGTCGGACGAGGAGATTCTGAACCTGTTCGCCGATGTCGACACGCAGCCCGACATGCAGTGGATCGTGACGACGCTGCGCCAGGAGCCGGCCTGGGAACTCAAAGACGGCCGCACGCTGGCCCAGGAGGCGCTGCTCGAGTTCTACCGCCGTATGCGCCCGGGCGACCCCGCCACGCTGGACAACGCCGAGGAGTATCTGGTCTCTCAACTGTTCGACGACCGCCGCTATAACCTGCAGGGCGTGGGGCGGTACAAGCTGAACCAACGCCTGGGCCTCGACGTGCCCATGAAGTGGCGCACGGTCACCAAGCGGGACGTGGTGGCGCTGGTGCGGCACATGATTCGCATCAACAACGGCATCGAGGATGCCGACGACATCGACCACCTGGGCAACCGGCGCGTCAAGACGGTGGGCGAGCTGGTGCAGAATAAGCTGCGCATCGGCCTGCGCCGGATGGAGCGCGTGG
Source organism: Anaerolineae bacterium (assembly GCA_016926575.1). Lineage (GTDB taxonomy): Bacteria > Chloroflexota > Anaerolineae > B4-G1 > DUEL01 > JAFGOJ01. The sequence goes on from JAFGOJ010000404.1 coordinate 1,212, forward strand.
TCAAGGAGCGTATGTCGATCCGCACCGAGGATGAACCGACCACCCCGGTCAACCTGATCAACATCCGCCCGGTGGTTGCCTCGCTGCGCGAATTTTTCGGCTCCAGCCAGCTCTCTCAATTCATGGAGCAGACCAATCCCCTGTCTGAACTGACCCACAAGCGCACGTTGTCGGCGTTGGGGCCGGGCGGGCTGCGCCGCGAGCGCGCCGGCTTCGAGGTGCGGGACGTTCACCACTCCCACTACGGCCGCATCTGCCCCATCGAAACGCCCGAAGGACCGAACATCGGCCTGATCGGGCGCTTGGCTACCTACGCGCGGGTCAACACGTTCGGCTTCATCGAGACGCCCTACCGCCGCGTCATCCGCTCGGTGCATAACGAGGTGGAAAAGCTGACCGGCGAGGTGTTGCGCCAGCGGGTGGTAGACCCGGAGAGCGGCGAGGTCATCGCCGAGGTGGATACGGAAATCACGCCCGAACTGGCCGAACGCCTGTCGACGCTGGAGTTCCCCGACGGCGTGGCCATCGTCCCGCGCGTGGTGGAGAAAATTACCTACCTCTCGGCAGACGACGAGGAGCAGTACACAATCGCCCAGTCGACCACACAGTTGGACGACAAGGGCCATTTCTTGCGCCCGCGCATCTCTGCCCGCCGTGGCGAAGATTTCATGCTCACTTCGCCCGACCGGGTCGACTTCATCGACGTGGCTCCATGCCAGATCGTCGGCGTCTCTGCGGCGCTGATTCCCTTCCTCGAACACGACGACGCCAACCGCGCGCTGATGGGTTCGAACATGCAGCGCCAGGGCGTGCCGTTGATTTGCCCCGAGTCGCCCATCGTCGCCACGGGGATGGAATTCCAGGCGGCTGTCGACTCCGGGCAGGTGATTCTGACCCGCGAGGCCGGTGAGGTGATCAGCGTCACCGGTGAGTCGATCGTCGTGCTGGAGGAAGACGGCACGCGGCGCGTGTACCCGATGAACCGGTTCAAGCGCTCCAACCAATCCACGTGCGTTGACCAGCACGCTTCGGTCTTCAAAGGCCAGCGGGTCGAGCAGGGCGACGTGCTGGGTGGCAGTTCGTCGACCCAGGATGGCGAACTGGCCCTGGGGCAGAATGTGCTGTGCGCCTTCCTCTCTTGGGAGGGCGGCAACTTCGAGGACGCGATTCTGATCAGCGAAAAGCTGATCCGCGAGGATAAATTCACCTCGATCCACATCGAAAAGCACGAAATCGAAGCGCGTGACACGAAACTCGGTCCAGAAGAGATCACGCGCGACATCCCCAACGTCGGTGAAGACGCGTTGAAGGACCTGGACGAAGAGGGCATCATCCGCGTCGGGGCCGAGGTCGGCCCATCCGACATTCTGATCGGCAAGATCACGCCCAAGGGTGAGAAGGAACTGACGCCTGAGGAGAAGCTGCTGCGGGCGATCTTCGGCGAGAAGGCGCGCGAGGTGCGCGACACCAGCCTGCGCATGCCGCACGGCGAGCGGGGCAAGGTGATGGAGCTGAAGATCTTCGACCGGGACGAGCACCGCGACCTGCCCGCCGGCGTCGAGCGGATGGTGCGGGTCAGCGTGGCGCAGAGCCGCAAAATCACCGAGGGCGACAAGATGGCCGGCCGCCACGGGAACAAGGGCGTCATCTCCCGCGTGGTGCCGGTCGAGGATATGCCCTTCCTGGCCGACGGCACGTCGATCGAACTGATCTTGAATCCGTTGGGCGTCCCCGGGCGTATGAACATCGGCCAGATCTTGGAGACGCACCTGGGGTGGGCTGCCAGCCGGTTGGGCTTCCGGGCGGTCACCCCCGTCTTCGATGGCGCCAGCGAGGAGCAAATCGCCGCCGAGTTGGGGCGGGCCTGGTTGATCGACCGCGCCTGGGACGAGATCACCGAGCGCGCCTGGGCCTGGCTCAAGGTGCAGGACTACCCGCTGGAGAGCCTCACCGACGACGACGAGGCGCGCCTGCTCTACGTCCTGGCCTGGCTGAATGACCGCGACTACCAGCCGGACGTGCTGGTCAGAGACCAGACGTATGCCCGGCGGGCGGTGCTGCGCGAGTGGTTGCGGGAGCGCGGCTACGACCCCGACGACGTGCTCTCTTTCGAGGAGGACACGCGCTCGATGGGTGAGCGGCAGGCGGTGGATCGCGAAGCGCGCCTGGCGTGTCTGCGCATCTGGCTGGACGACCACGGCCAGGACACGACGGGGATGGAGGAGGCGCAGATCGACGACCTGGCGACTCGAACCAGCATTTCGTCGGGCAACCCTCTGCCCACGCTCGGCAAGATGACGCTGTACGACGGGAAAACGGGCGATCCGTTCGACCAGCCGGTGACGGTGGGCATCATCCATATGATGAAGCTGGCCCACCTGGTCGAGGACAAGGTGCACGCGCGTTCGACGGGGCCCTACAGCCTGGTGACGCAACAGCCGTTGGGCGGCAAGGCCCAGTTTGGCGGCCAGCGTTTCGGCGAGATGGAGGTGTGGGCGCTGGAGGCCTACGGTGCGGCTCACACGCTTCAGGAGATGCTGACCATCAAGTCGGACGACGTGCAGGGACGCGTGCGCACGTACGAGGCGATCGTCAAGGGCGAACCGATTGGCGAACCGGGCGTTCCCGCTTCGTTCAAGGTACTGGTCAAGGAACTGCAAAGCCTGGGGTTGGCCGTCGAAGCCGTCACCGACAGCGGCGAAGTATTGCGCTTTGGTCGGGAGGAGACGCGCCCGCGGCCGCCCAAGCTGGCGATGGGATTGCTGGACTTCGACCGGCAGGACGAGCCGTTCGATTGATCTCTGAGTGCATTTGACTAAAAAACGGTCCTATGTTAGAATATGCGGACGTTAGAGGGCAACAGCCAAAGCCCCTGCTGCCCGTTTGACAAGCAAATAGTAGAAAAGGCCATCGGGTATGGTGGATGGCCTTTTTCACTGATTCTATGGGGGGAAACGTGCCCACAATCAATCAATTGGTCCGAAAAGGACGGAAACCCAAGAGCAAGAAGTCGAAGGCTCCGGCGCTGCAATACACGCTGAACTCGAACAAGCAGCGGCGTTATCCGCAGCCGAAGGGGTCGCCACAGAAGCGGGGCGTATGCACGCAGGTGCGCACGATGACGCCCAAGAAGCCTAACTCGGCGCTGCGGAAGATTGCCCGCGTGCGGTTGACGAACGGCATCGAGGTCACGGCGTACATTCCCGGTGAGGGTCACACCCTTCAGGAGCACTCTGTGGTGCTGGTGCGCGGTGGCCGTGTGAAAGACCTGCCTGGCGTTCGTTATCACATCGTGCGCGGCACGCTCGACTCTGGCGGCGTCGTTGGACGCCAGCAGCAGCGGTCCAAGTACGGGACCAAGGTCAAGACCAAGACGGGCAAGTAGTCTGTCTTGTAAACGACGGGAAAGGCGAGAGGTATGCCAAGACGATATCGTCCATCCAGAAGGAAAGTTGCGCCGGACGCACGGCATGGAAGCACGATGCTGACGCGTTTTATTAACAAGGTTATGTACGGTGGCAAGAAGAGCGTTGCGATGCACGCTGTGTACGAGGCGCTCGACATTGCCGCCGAGCGGGTCAATCATCCCCCGCTGGAGGTTTTCGAGGAGGCGATCCGCAACGTTTCGCCGCTGCTCGAGGTGAAGCCGCGCCGGGTCGGCGGCTCCACGTACCAGATTCCGGTCGAGGTGACGCGCGACCGCCAGGTCAGCCTGGCGATGCGTTGGATTTTGGGCGCCGCCCGCCGCCGTCCGGGGAAGTCGCTGGCAGACAGCCTGGCCGCCGAGTTCGTAGACGCGTACAACAAGACCGGAACGGCGATCAAGAAGAGAGAAGATACGCACAGAATGGCGGAGGCCAACCGCGCCTTTGCCCACTATCGGTGGTAGCTACGCCGTCGGGGTTGTAGGGTCGGGGCCGGGCCGGAGGGGCGTTGAAAGAAGTTAGATGCGATGACCGAACCATGGCCACTACAACGGGTCCGAAATATAGGGATCATTGCCCACATTGATGCGGGCAAGACGACGACCACCGAAAGGGTCCTCTTTTACACAGGGCGTACACATCGGATGGGGACGGTCGACGATGGAACGACCGTCACCGACTGGATGGTTCAGGAGCGCGAGCGCGGCATCACGATCACGGCCGCCGCGGTGACGTGCTACTGGACGGACTATCAGATTAACATTGTCGATACACCGGGGCACATCGACTTTACCGCCGAGGTCCAGCGCAGTTTGCGGGTTCTCGACGGGGGTGTGGTCGTCTTCGACGCTGTGGTTGGCGTCGAGCCGCAATCGGAAACGGTTTGGCGGCAGGCGCGCTCGTTCGGGGTGCCGTTACTATCGTTCATTAACAAGATGGATAAGATGGGCGCCGATTTTGCCCACGCAGTCGGCACGATCCGCGACCGGCTGGGCGCTAATCCCGTGATGCTGCAATGGCCCATTGGCAGTGAAAGCAGCTTCCGGGGCGTGGTGGACCTGCTGGAAAACCACGCGGTGGTGTGGGTGGACGATCTGGGGAAGCTTCCCCAAATCGAAGACATCCCCGCTGAGCTGGCGGATCAGGTGCGGGAGCTCCGGGAGCAGATGGTCGAGCAGATCGTCGAGACAGACGATGAGCTGACCGTGCGCTATCTGGAGGGGGAAGAGATTCCGCCGCAGGACCTGCGCCGGGCGCTGCGCGCAGCGACGTTGAAAGGGATGCTGGTCCCGGTGTTGTGCGGCACATCGCTGCGCAACAAGGGGGTTCAGCCGCTGTTGGACGCGGTGGTGGACTACCTGCCGTCGCCGTTGGACATCCCAGCGGTGGAGGGGATCAATCC
>JAFGOJ010000405.1 GCA_016926575.1 Anaerolineae bacterium
CGCAGGTTCCAAACCTGCGGGAGGGTGGGCATTTTCTGCCCTTTGTGGTGGCCGGGCCGCTACGCGGCCTAAGGCCGTGGCGACTGCATAGAAAATAGAGCTCGTTCCGGTGGTGGTAGGCGCGCGATTGAATCGCGCGCCTACCACCGTCGGGTGCGTGACCCGGCGGGAGCGCGGGTCACGCACCCGCGCCGAGCGGGCGTCACGCTGAAAGCGTGACCTACATTTTCTCAACAGGCGAGAGGGTCAGCGTGGGGTCTAACGCGCCAGGCCCAGTTTGCGCAGCACCTTCGCCGGGGTGACGCGCCGCGCGCGGGCCCACTGCCGCCTGACCCAACGCTCGAACGTATTGACCGGCTTGCGGCGCTGGCTCTCGGCCATGGCCCACTTGAGGAACTCGTAATCCTGCCCGCGAATCTTCGGCTCGGTGGGATTGCGGCGGTACGAATCGTAATCGGTGATGCGGCTCAGGTCGTGCTCGACGACAAAATCGTACAGGTCGGTGCCGGGATGCGGCGTGAAGAACGCCGGGCTGTAGTAGTCCGGATCGATCTGCTTCATCATCCGCACGGTCTCCAACACCTCTTCCTTCGTCTCCGTCGGCAGGCCCATCATATAGTTGGCCCAGATGGCGATGCCGTACTTCTTGCAGATGCGGGCGCACTCGAGGTTCTGGGCCACCGTCGTGCCCTTGCGGATGAACTTGAGCACCCGGTCGCTGCCGCTTTCGAAGCCGACGAAATAGCCGCGCAGCCCGGCGCGTACCATGCGTTCGACCATGTCCTCGTGCTTGACCACGATGTCGGCGCGGGTCTGGCAGAAGAACGGCATGCGGAACCCTTCGGCGACGTACCGCTCGGTGAACTCGGTCACCCACTCACGGTCCTCGGTCAGGCAGTCGTCGTGGAACATAAACGAGGCAATATCGTACTGCTCGACCAGCAGGTGCAGCTCAGCGATGACGTTCTCCACGCTGCGGCGGCGGGTCTTCTTCCCGAACAGGTAATCCTCACCGGGCTTGCAGAAGGAGCAATTGTAGAGGCAGCCGCGACCGGCAATGATGGTGACGAACGGGGCGGGCAGTTCGGCCACGAAAGGCACCTCGGGCGAGTCGACGTCGTAGCCCCACGCGCGCCACTCGTCCAGGAACAGGCCGCGGTCGCTGAAGGGCATCGCGTCCAGGTCGGGCACTTCTCCGCGCAAGACGCGTTCCGCCGGCGGGTTGCCGTCGGCGATGGCCCGCAACAGCTTGGGGAAGGTGACTTCGCCCTCGTGGAGCACCAGGTAATCGACGTGTGGCATGCGCAGGCTGTCCTGAATCGCGATCGTGACGTGCGCTCCGCCGACGATCGTGACTGCGCTGGGCTTGACCTCTTTGACGACCGCCAGCGCCTCCCGCGCGGGGTTGTAGTCGACGCTCATCACCGTCACGCCGACCACGTCGGGGTCCCGCTCGGCCAACACCGCGCGAAACTGCTCCCATCCCGACAGTGCCCGCAGGTCGATCAGGTTGACGTCGAAGCCCTGGGCTTTGGCGGCTGCACTGAGCGAGGCCAGGCCGTGGGAAATCCAGCCCGCGTCCATCCCCTGCTTGAGGGAGTTCCACCCCCGTCCGGCGATACCGGGGTAGATGAGGGTAACCTTCACGCGCCGGTTTCCTCAGCCGGCTGCCCGGCAGCGTCGACCGAAAGGACGTACACACAGTGGCTCTCGCCATCGGAGACGCTCACCTCGCGCGAGATGCCCGCGGGGAAAAGGAGCGCCAGCATGTGCGCGTCGATGGCGCAGACCTCGCGGCGCTTGTGCACGATGCGATTGTACGGGCAGTTGTGGAAATGGAGCTCAATCCGCCCGTCTGCGTCTTCCCTGGAGACCATGTAGCCCTGCTGGTCGAGGAAGCGGACGACGGCCTCCAGACGGGTTGCGAAGTCCGCGTCACGCGGAACGTCGGCGCCGGCAGCAATCTCCGCGGCAATGCGCCGGATGACCTGTTCGACCTCTTCTGCGGGCAAGACGTCCGTCATCTCACGCAAAAGGGACACGGCCAGCACGTCGTAGTTGCTGGGGAACAACTCCTCCGCCCCATCGGCAAGGCGGTAGAGGTACTGGGGACGGCCCGGCTGTTCGCGCCGCAGCGATTCGGGCGCGTCGACGATCCCCTCGTTGCGCAGAATTTCCATGTGATGGCGCACCGTAACCGACGTCAGGCCCAATTCTTCGCTCAGCGCCTCGACCGTCGACTCGCCACGCATCTTCAAAATGTTGACAATACGCTCGCGCGTCTTTTGCATAGCTGGTCTCCTCCGTACCCGTGCCCATTTTAGCACATGGAGCATAATTTGTCAAAGAGTCATCATAATTATAGCCCCCATCACCCATATTCACACGGATCGCGCGGAAACGTGCACTTGTCCCCGCGCAAGTTCAGACTATAATCAGGCCAGGAGGCGCATTATGAACAAAGCGGACCTGATCATCACAGGTGGCATTGTGGCGACGATGAACGAAAAGTTCGACCTGCTGAATCCGGGTGCGGTGGTGGTGAAGGACGGCCTCATCGTCGCGGTGGACCACGCCGCGAACATCGCCGAGACGTGGCAGGCCGACGAGACGGCATCCTACCCCGGCCACGCTATCATCCCGGGCCTGATCAACGCCCACACCCACGCACCGATGACTCTGGTCCGCGGCCTGGCCGACGACCTGCGCCTGGACGTCTGGCTGATGGGGTACATGATGCCGGTGGAACGCGAGTTCGTCCGGCCCGACTTCTGCTGGCTGGGCACCCAGTTGGCCTGCGCGGAGATGATTCGCTGCGGCACGACCTGCTTCGCCGACATGTACTACTACGAAGAAGCCGTCGCCGACGCCGCCGCCCAGGTAGGCATGCGCGCCATCTGCGCCCAGACCATCATTCGCTTTCCCACCCCCGACGCCACCAGCTACGACGAGGGGCTGGAGCTGGCGCAAGACTTCGTCACCCGCTGGAAGGGACACCGCCTGGTCATTCCGGCTCTCGGCCCGCACGCCGCCTACACCTCCACGCCCGCCATGCTCCAGGCCTGCGCCGCGCTGGCCCTGAGGTACGACGTCCCCCTCCACATCCACATCGCCGAGACCGCCCAGGAGGTCAAGGACCACCGCGCGGAGTTCGGCATGCCCATCGTGCCCTGGGTGAAGAAGCAGAGCATCTTCGAGTGCAAAGTGACCGCTGCCCACTGCGTCCACCTGGACGAGGGGGAGCTGCACACGCTGTTCCATCACAACGTCGGCATCTCTCACAATCCCACCAGCAACCTCAAACTGTCGAGCGGGTTTGCCCCGGTGAGCCGCATGCTCGAGATGGGGCTGGCGGTAGGCGTCGGCACCGACGGTCCGGCCAGCAACAACGACCTGGACATGTTCGAGGAGGTGCGGCTGGCCGCGCTGCTGGCGAAGGGGATCACTCAGGACCCCACCACCCTGCCCGCCCGCCAGGCTTTGGCGATGGCGACACGCTTGAGCGCCCGCGCCCTGCACATCGACCACCTCACCGGCTCCCTCGAGGTCGGCAAACACGCCGACATCGCCATCGTCGACCTGCGCACGCTTCACGCCACCCCTCGCTTCGAGCGCGATGCCGACAGCGTCTACTCGCAGCTCGTCTACGCCGCGAAAGGCAGCGACGTGCAGCACGTCTTGTGCGACGGCCGCTGGCTGATGCGCGACCGGGTGCTGTTGACGGTCGACGCCGAGGCAATGCAGGCACAGGCGGCCGTCATCGCCCAAAAAATCGACCACTTCCTCATCACCCGCGAGGAGAGCGTGCTGAGCAAGCTGCTGGCCATCGGCGGAGTGGCGCGCGAACGCACGTTCGAGGTGCAGGTCAAGGTCCTCTTGAACGACTCTGTCGACGTCATCGCCCGGCTGACCGAGGCGGGCATCCCCGTGCTCAACCCCTCCTGGCGGCGGCAGTACGATTGCTACTTCCTCTTCAACGACCCCGACCATAGCCGCATCCGCTACCGCGAGGACGAACTGCTAAAGAAGAACAGCGAGATCGAAGACGTCGATTACCGCCTCACGCTGACCGGCCCGGTGAAAGAACGCGAGTTCGACCACTCGATCCTGCTCTCCCGCTCGCGCTTCGACGCACCGGCCAATCGCAGCCTGCGCTTCTACCGCGAATACTTCCAACCCAACGAAGAGTGGGAAATCCACAAGGAACGCCGGCGCTACCACGTGCGCTACGGCGGCACCGACTTCGCCGTCAATCTGGACCGCCTGCTCAATCCCGACCTGCCGGGCGTGTTCCTGGAAATCAAAAGCCGCACCTGGTCGGCGCAGGATGCCGAGCGGAAAGCCGAGCTGATCGGCCAGTTGCTGGAACTCATGGGCGTGCAGGAGCAGGAATTGATGCGGCGGGAGTACGTGGAGCTGGCCAAAGAGGCCGCCCGGTTGAAAAGAGTGTAATCGATGGGCTTTGTTTTAGATGGCCTCGATACCGAGACGTACGACCGCAATTACAGCGACCGGGAACTGCTGCGGCGCATCGTGAGGTATTTCGAACCGCACACCTGGCACATGCTCCTGGTAGGCTTTATGATCGCGTTGGATTCCGCCGCCGGAACCGCCGGGCCGATTCTCATCTCCAAAGCCATCGACCTCCTGGCCTACACGCCCTCCACCCAGGCGATCCTCCTGCTGGCCGGCGGTGTGCTGCTGCTCGGCGTGTCATCCTGGGGCTTCAACTACATCCGCCAATTTTTCAGCGCCCAGGTCGTGGGTGACGTGGTGCTCCAGTTGCGAGAAGACGCGTTCAACGCCACGATCCAACACGATCTGTCCTTCTACGACGAACACCCCTCGGGCAAGGTCGTCAGCCGCGTCACCTCCGATACGCAGGACTTCTCCAGCGTGATCACTTTGACGACGAACCTGGTCAGCCAGGTGCTTCTGGTCGTGATTCTGACGGGGTGGCTGTTCACCATCAATCCCTGGCTGACGCTACTGTTGCTGGGGATGACGCCGTTCGCCGCAGCCATCGCTCTCAGCTTCCGCCGCGTCGCCAGAGAGGTGACCCAACGCGCCCGCCGCGTCACCGCTAAGGTCAACGCTCAGATCCAGGAATCGATCAGCGGCATCATGGTCGCCAAGAGCTTCCGCCAGGAGCGCGCCATCTACGACGAGTTCGACGAGACGAACCGGCAATCCTACCAGGTGGGCCTGCGCCGCGGACTGACACTCAACACGATCTTCCCCATCATGGGCATCGCCTCCGGGCTGGGCGTCGCCACGCTGATCTACGCCGGCGGCATCGCCAGCCGCAGCGCGGGAATGACACCCGGAAACTGGTACCTGTTCATGCAAGCCGTCGGCTTCTACTGGTGGCCGATGATGAACATCGCCTCCTTTTGGAGCCAGTTCCAGGACGGCCTCTCCGCCGCCGAGCGCGTCTTCGCCCTGATCGATGCCGAGCCGAAGGTCGTCCAGACCGCCAGCGAGGCGGTGACCACGCTGGAAGGACGCATCACCTTCCGCCACCTCGTCTTCTCCTACACCGACGGCGAAACCGTCCTGCCGGATTTCTCCCTGGACGTCCGCCCCAAAGAGACCGTGGCGCTGGTGGGGCATACGGGCGCGGGAAAGAGCAGCATCGCCCGCCTGATCGCGCGCTTCTACGAATTCCAGAGCGGCGAGCTGCTGATCGACGGGCGCGACGTCCGGCGCTTCGACCTGCCCCAGTACCGCCGCCACATCGGGCTGGTGCCACAGGAACCGTTCCTCTTCAGCGGAACCGTGCGCGACAACATCCGCTACAGCCAGCCGGGCGCGACGGACGAAGACGTGCGCACGGCCGCGACGCGCATCGGCAGCGGCGATTGGCTGGCCGGCCTGCCCGCCGGGCTGGATACCGACGTCGGCGAACGCGGCGCGAATCTCTCCATGGGCCAGCGCCAATTGGTCGCCCTGGCCCGCGTCCTGCTGAAGGACCCGGCTATCTTCATCCTCGACGAAGCCACCGCCAGCGTCGACCCCTTTACCGAGACCCAAATCCAGGAGGGCCTGGAGATGATTATGCGCGACCGCACCGCTATCGTCATCGCCCACCGCCTCTCCACCGTCAAACACGCCGACCGTACCATCGTCATGGACCACGGCCGCATCCTCGAAGAGGGCACCCACGACACGCTCATGGCCCAGGGCGGGCACTACGCCGAACTGTACAACACCTACTTCCGCCACCAATCGCTCGAATACATCGAAACCTTCACCGCCGTCGAATGATGGCCTACTTCGAAAATAGACCGTCTCGATGTAGGGCGGGTTTCAAACCCGCCGACCATCGGTTACCAGGACTTTGCAGGGGCTCCGCCCCTGCACC
>JAFGOJ010000406.1 GCA_016926575.1 Anaerolineae bacterium
CGTTTGCCGCTGCAGCCGCCTCGCTGGAGCTGCGCACGAGCCTTCGCCAATACCTGACGACCAGCGTGGTCAACCGCGCCCGTGACCAGTTCAGGCGATTGAAGACGCAGGCAGAGCGAACCGAAGCAAACGCCTCGTCTGCGCCGACCTCGGCGGCGCCCGAAGAGGCGGCGGTCCTCGCCGAAGAGACGCAACGCCTGACCGCGGCCCTGGCGGAGCTTCCGGTCGAGCAGCGCGAGGTCGTCACGCTGCGCCTGAACGCCGGGCTGCGGTTCAAAGAGATCGCCCGCTTGCAGGAGACGTCGGTGCCGACGGTCCAGGCGCGGTATCGCTACGGAATCGAGAAATTGCGGGCGCTGCTGCCGGGAGGGTCGCCGGAATGAGACGTATAGACCGCATCGAAGTGGAACTGGCGCAGTTTCGCGTGACCACGACGGTCACGCTGGACCGGCGGATCCTGGACGATGCCGGCGCGACGCTGGAGCAGGCGACGTCGGGTGCGTCGCAGGTAGTGGCAGGGCCTTGGTACGAGGTTGACGTCGGGCGCGTGGTGCGGATTGCGGCGGGTCTGGCGGTGGCGGCGGTGGTGATGTTCGTGGCCTTCGTGCTGTGGACCCCGACGGGAACGGACCAGCCGCGCACGGCCAGCGAACCCGGACCGAACACGCCGGGAGGCGTCAGCGCGCCAGCCAGGCGGCTGGCCAAAGAGCGAAGCGAAATCCAGACGATGACGGCTTCGCGGAATCTCGACGGACTCCTGACGATCCTGGAAACGGGCCTGCCCCCCAGCCAACGCCTCGCGGCCGAGTCGCTGGGGGCGATCGGCGATGCGCGGGCGCTTTCTGCACTATCCCGGCTGGCCCAGCAGTGGCAGGGCGAGCCCGACGACAATCCCTTCGCCCAGGCGATCGAACAGATCAGCGAGCGAAGCGAAGAAACCGAACCCAACGTCCCTGAGGCGAACGAGGCTCCCATCTCGCAAGTCGTCCCGCAAACCGCTCCGGCCCCAATTCTCAGCGGAACCATCACCGACATTGATTCGGGCGAACCGCTCGAAGGCGTGCAGGTTCAGTTGCATGGCGGGTGGTTGTACGAGACGACGACGGACAGCAACGGTCTCTATGTTTTTGACACCGTCGAGAAGGAAGGTTCATGTCGCATCCAGTTGTTTGCCCCCGAGCACGTGACGCTGGCGGATTGGGAACTGGAGGGCAACGTCCAGACGGTTGAGTTGCGCCGGGGCCGTCCGGTCGTGAGAGACTTCGCTCTATCCAGGGGGGTTGCGATTCTCGCGACGATCGTGAATGAAGGCGGCGAGCCTGTGTCCGGCGCCAGGGTGTTCGCGGCGTATGTTTCCGACGAGTGGGGCAAGGGACCGAAGCGGCCAATTCACTCGAAAGAGGACGGTATCGCTACGCTGGGCGGCTTGCTCGCCGATGAATATTGGGTGACCGTCTCCCACCCCGACTATGCGTTGGCGGGGCGCTCGGTGGTCCTGGGGAAAGCGGGACAGGTGGAGCTGGTTGAATTTGTCCTGGAGAAAGGGATCGACGTCGTCGGCGTCGCCACTTGTTCGGATGGGTTGCCGCCGGCGGGGTGGCGAATCGAGGCCAAGCCCAAATGGTGGCACAGCATCTATTCCTGGCCCGGTGAAGATCGCGTGGCGGAAGACGGGACGTTCGTTCTTCCGCACGTAGTGCCTGGTCTGTACCGTGTGGAAGTGTATATTGCCGTCGGTGGCGGGGCGCGTGGCGTCTGGTCGACGGACGCCAATCTGCCGCCGGAGTCGGGCCTGCTCGATCTGCGGATTCCCCGGCCTTCGGCATACGGTCGCGCGAGCATCTCGGGGACCCTTGTCTTTACGGAAGGGCACTATGAGGGAGGGGGTTGGATTCATGCGTTCAGCGACAGGGGGCATTTCGGCAGGACGCATCTCGACGCCGGACAGACGGAGTTCACGCTGACCGATCTGGTTCCAGGTCTGTACGATGTGGATGTCCGGGTGGGAGGCGTCAAGCGGTTCAAGAACATCAAGGCGCCGAGCGAAGGGCTGGTGCTGGAGATACCGGTTGGGCATCAGGACGGAATGATGGGCTGGGCGGCACCGATAGAGGAGCTTCCTACACGAGTCCTTTCCGGCATCGTGGCCGATGAAGCGGGACGGCCCGTCGAGGGGGTCACGGTCAGCAATCGCTATACGCAAGCGAGAACCGCAGAGGCCATGCGACTGGCGACGACCGACACCGAGGGGTGTTTCACGATTGGCAATCTCTCAGGGAGTGAAACAGAACGATGGTTCGTGTTTCGGCATCCGGATTATGCGCGCACACTGCGCTGCATCGAGATGGCGAAGGAGGGGGCGACGGAGGCGCGGATCGTTTTGAAGAAGGGCGGAGCGGTCGAGGGGATCGTATACGACGAACAGGGCCAGCCAGTGCCCGAGACCGATGTGTACTTCATGGACGAGAAGACCTTCTCCTATTGGGCGCAGAACCGCGCCCGGCTGGGCAAGGCGAGGACGGATGCGTTTGGGTACTATCGGATCGAGCATTTGCCCGACGAGTTGTGTTACGTCTTTCGGGGCGATTCCGATACGGAGCTGGGTGTGGTGCTGACGTCCATCCTGCCTCGCGCGGGGCAGACGGTGCGTCTGGATATCGGCGGGCCCTGGAAGACGACGGGGCGTCTGGTGTGCAGGGGGGAGCCGGTGGCGAATACGAAGCTGCTGGTGATGGTTCAGGCGGGCTTGTCGCAGGGGTTCGAGGCGTATGCGCTGAGCGATTCGCTCGGGCGGTTCAGCTTCTACGGATTGCCCACGGGACGGCGGACGCTCTACTGGTCTGTGCCCGGCGGTCGCGGCGCGAGGCAGTGGTTCGCGTTGACGAGCGTCGATTTCGTGCGAGGTGTGGATCTGGACCTGGGCGATCTGGAAGCGGTCGAGGCGGAGGCGACGGTCGAACTGCTGTTCGACGATCCATCGGTTCCTCGCGATCGATGGGAGGTGGCGCTCAGCGAGCCTTGCGCCGGTGGGTGGTGGGGTCGGAACGTGGGCGAACTCCGGGCTCGTCGCAACGGCGCAGACCCGTTCATTTTCGGCGCGTTGAGTGCGGGACAATATGCTATCGCCGTCAGCCGGGAAGGGTATCCTACGATTCGCGAGCGGCTCGAGATTGCGCCGGGGCAGTCGCACGCCGTGGCGACCGTGACGATTCCCTTCGGCACCGGGCGGATCTCGGGGGAGGTGGTGTCCTGGTCCGATTCCGAGCCTTGGCCTCTGGTGCTGCAAAGCGAGGACGGGCAGATCGATATGTCGGTGACGCCCGGCGCCGACGGCGCGTTCGAGATCGAGCATCTGCCGGAAGGGGAGTACTTCTTCTCGCTTTCGCGGCTGGACCCGCCGCTGGCACGCGTGCAGCTTGCGGACGGCGGGCGCGAGGCGGTTCGCATCGAGGCGAATCCGGTCGACGAGCATGGCTATCTCAATGTGCTGATCGTCACAGATGAGGGAGTGCCGCTGGCGACGCCCGACGTCTGGCTGGAGCGCGGAGGACGTGTGGTCGGCGCGGTCTATAACAACGACGACGCCACCGCCTTTACGCCAGCGCCGGGGACGTATACGCTTTGCGTGCATGCACCGGGGTTTCGGTCGGTGCGCCAAAGCGTCGAACTCAGGAGGAGAGAAGGCCGCACAACGCAGGAGATCCTCGAACCGATGGTGATCACCATGTCCCGAGAGTGATTCCGGACGGGGGGTTCTTTGCGAGAAGCATTGCGCCGCTTGATCGTAACACAACCGTAACAAAGCGGTTTGCAGTGTGCCCGTAAGGGCATACCACCCACAAACGCGGTAACGCCTGACGGCGTCACTACAAACGGGGCAGGGTCTTGCGACGCCACTACGAACCGAGAAAAAGCCTCCGTACCTGCGACCTCGGCTGTAACCACCCCCAAGGGCGTCTCCACCCTCCCGGCATCAGGATACTCGAAGAGAATGTGGTTTTTTGGCTGTAATGGATTCCACTTTCGCGCGTCTTTAGAGATGAGGACCACCAATGGAATGGATGTTTGGACAACTCAATACGATGGGCAAAGCCTTTGTGGCGCTGGCTTTGCCGCTGTTGATCGAGTCGGCCCTTCTGATCGGGTTGGCCCTGCTGGTGGCTTTTGTGCTTCGCCGGCGCGTCCGGGCCGCCCTGCGGTGCGGGTGGATTGCTCTGGTGCTCGCGTATTTGGCGCTGAGCCCTTTTCTTCTTGTCTATCCTCCTCTCACCTTCTTGCCTTCGGGCAACGCTGCCTTCGCAGACCCGACCACACACCAGGCAGCGGATCACCCGCGTGCTTCCCTATCCCGGCCCTTCACCGGACAGTTCCAGACCACCACGGCTGGGATAGGGGAGCCGCCCCACGCGATCACCTGGCAGGCCGGGTTGCTGCTGCTGTGGCTGGGCGGCGTCGTCGGGGTGGCGGGCGTGGCGCTTCGGCGCGCCCGTGCGGCCTGCCGCGACGTCGGTCGGTCGGAGGATGCGAATTTCCTGATGACCGACATTCTCTGTTACTGCCGCAAGCGCATGGGGATCAAGGGCAAGGTGCGTCTGCGCATCTCCGAAGAAGGCACGCGGCCGGCGGTGTGCGGCCTGTGGCGGCCCGTCATCGTGGTCCCGCGCGATCTTGTGCCCCAGCTTGGCTCGCGGCACCTGCGCGACGTGCTGTTTCATGAGCTGGCCCA
>JAFGOJ010000064.1 GCA_016926575.1 Anaerolineae bacterium
AATTTTATCGAGCAAGTTTTGTCCCTCAATGAGCAATTGCCTAGAGCCAAGTTCTTGCTTGATAGTGATGGGGATTTGGGGTTGGCGCTGGATATAGATGTCGAAGATTGGGGTCCGGAGAATTTATCGCGTGCGCTGGATATATTGGGACCATTCGCGGATTACTATTATGCGGAATTATGGCTTTTAACAAAATAACTAATAGTTTACAGGAATGTTTGTAAAGTGTGAGGTGAACCAATGAATATCTTTTCTAAGTTTTTCGAATCGCGTGGTTTGGCCTTTGAAGAAATCGACACGTGTGGCATCAGTTCCGCTTTTTCAACGGACTTGCCCGACGGTCAAGAACAGGCTTTCAACCTGTTTGTGCTATTGATCGAAGATGAAATGGACAAGTACGTCCGTTTTACCGTCGTTCCTTTCGTCGAACAGCCGTACGAGGGATACCCTCCTGATCTCTACGCGGCGATAGGGCGTCGCAATCACAGCCTGCCGCAGCTAAAATTCGCTTTCGACGACGACGACGATTTGGAATTGGCTGTGGATATCCCCGAAGCGCAGTTGGATCAGCGTGAATTCGACCGGATTGTGCAGTTGCTGGTCGACTACGCCAGCTCGTATTACCTTGAGATCGAAGCGCTGATCCAGGGTTGAATATCATTGCCGTAGAAAGGATAGCCGCTAAATGTCTAGATCCCGCCGTCCGTCTTCACGCCCGTCACCCCCAAAACCCAGCAAGTCGCGCCCTTCTTCCCGCCCCAGGCCCGCATCGCGCGTGCCGTCGCGACGTCCTGGTAGCCCTGCCCGGGGTGGTGGGAGCTTTCCCTGGCAGTGGGTTGTCTTGGGCGTGGTCGTCGTGGGCCTACTGGCAGCGGGTATTTTCGCTGCCACTCGATTGATCGCCCCTCGGGAAACGCCTACGCCCATCCCCTACACGCCTAATCCCACAAACCCGCCGATTGCTACAACGCCTACCATTACGCCAACTGTACCTGCTGAATCGACCACAGTGTCCTCCCAGCCTCCCAATATCTCGACGTTGCAGCGATTGATGCACACTCTGATCAACGAAGACCGGCAGGCTCACGGGCTCCAACCCGTCGAATGGGACGAGACCGCTGCGATAGCCGCGCTCCAGCACGCGCAGGAGATGGCCGACTTTGGCTACATCAGCCATTGGAACCTCGATGGATATGGGCCGGATTATCGCTACACATCTACAGGTGGCGCACACGTCGTCTTCGAGAATGTTTACACGTACGAACATAGCCCCGGGGGCGGGCCTACGACCGCGGAGGAGTGGGAAGCTCTGATTCAAGAAGCCCAGCAGACGCTGATGGATAGCCCAGGGCATAGGGACAACATTCTCGCCCCCGAGCACACCCACGTCGCCATCGGCATCGATTATTCTGAAAGTACTGGGCGCCTGGCGATTGCGCAGGAGTTTGTGAACCAGTACATGACGTTGACGCCTCTTCCGCGCAGTGCCTCGGTTGGACAAACCGTCCAGTTATCCGGTTGGCTCGGCCCAAGGGTTGCCAATCCGCTCCTCAATCTGGCGTACGAGCCCTTTCCTGCCCCACGCAATCTCGCTGACCTTCGACCAGAACCGTATCGCTCCCCTGCAGAAGTTTTCGATGTTCCTAATCTGACCGTCTCGGATGATGGTCGACTGTCTGCCGCTTTTGTTCTGGACAACAATGCGCAGCCCGGGCTGTATCACGTTTGGCTTTGGGTCGAAACGGAACATGGCTTCGTGCAGGCTGTTGGTTGGGTCATCAGGGTAAGTTGATGAATATCCCTTCAGCGCTCAAGATAACCATGAAAGGTGAAACTCTATGACATCGCGCAGGTCTTCTTCTTCGTACAGAGCACCCTCCACACGTTCACGCCCTACGCCAGGACGCAGCCGGCCAAGCGGGCAAAAGCCACGCTTGTGGCAGCAGTTTCTGGTTTGGATGTTGGTTGGGGGCGTGGTTGGGATGATGGCACTGGGGACCGCGTTTGGCGTCATCTACCCCGAACGGGTGACTGCAGCGGTCAACGCTTTAGTGGGCGTGACGCCGACCGCATCGCTGGTAGGGGGGACAAACCCAACGGCTGCACCGGCATTGCCTTCTTCTTCGCCGGTGTCTGCTGCTGATCCCACTCCCACCATCGAACCGCTTGCATCGCCACCGAGCACTTCCCCTACGCCGCCCCCGCCTGTCCCAGATCCGTCCCCGGCCCCAGCAGATCCAAAAGATGTCGAACCCACTGCGCTACCTGCATTGCTGCCAACCCCGTCATTGCTCTGGAGCGATGATTTCGACGGAGGAATCGGGAGCGGATGGCAGGTTGTCGAAGGCCAATGGATAGTTGCCAACGGTCGCTTGATTCCCGCCGACGAATCGGGAGGAGTGATCTTAGGGGGGGATTTAGCTTGGACAGATTACACGGTAGACGTTGACTTATACGAATCGAGCGGGGGGCAGTTTGTGGGTGTGGTGATGGTCCGGGTACAGGACAGAAGCAACTATATTGCGTTTGTGGCGGATTGTAACCGTGGAACGTGGTGGGAAATCGTACGTAATGGACAGAGGCAGGAGGTGCCAGGGACCGATAACGGCCTATGGATGTGCTCAACACCTTACCATTTGCGCCTAACGGTCCAGGGCTCTAGTTACCAGGCCTTTGTGGATGGCGAGTTACAATCCTCATGTGTTTTGCAGGACTTTAGTACCGGAGGGATTGGATTGCAATCGATATCCCGTGGTAGCCTAGCTGCCTTCGATAACTTTCATGTCAGTCGGTAAGTGAACTGTATGTGCCCAAAACCCTTGCCCGCGTAACGTTAAAGCCAAAGGAGAAAAAACGATGAAAACCAATCAACACTTCCATCTACCTGCAACCGCCCTCATGATTTGCGCCGTGGCACTGCTGATCCTCTCCGGCTGCGCCACCGGCGACGTGACAGAAGAAATCGAGTTCAATCGCGGCGAGCGCTGGAACGCCCGCCTCACCTTGTTCCTGAACGCCTCCGAGCGCTCGCTGCTCGAATCCAGCGGTGAGCTGGCGCAACAACTCGACGCCGCCGTAGCCGAAGCCGAAGCCACCGGCGCCTCGTTCGACTGGCGCGTCAGAGAAGCAGACGACGGCAGCGCCACCTATGAGATCGACGTCTCCGGACAAGGATGGGACCTGCTGAACGAAATGGTGTTCGATGATGAGGCGACCATCTTTGAGGACGAAGCAGGCCACATCCATTTCGAGTGGAACCCCTACTGGACGCTCTCGTCGTTTCGCAGTTTCAACTTGATACTGCGGGGAGGACGAATCATCTCCAGTAACGCCGACGAACAAACCGGAAGTTCTGCGACGTGGTACGGACCCACCACGACCGTCACGGCCGAAATGACCGCCGGCGGAATGCCGACCTGGCTTCCGACCGCAGCCATTGGCGGCGGATGTATCTGCCTGACCACCCTTGTGCTTGCCGCAGGAACGGGTATACTCATCCTGCGTAGAAATCGAACCGGCTAGACGTGGCCTTCTAATCGACCACACCCAAGGAGCATACCCATGAATTGCCCAAATTGCGGGAACCCCAACAGACCCAACGCGACCTTCTGCCAGAGCTGCGGGCAGCGATTCAATACGTTGCCCACACCGGCTCCATCCTCTTCCCCCGCGCCTTACGCTTATTCACCTGATGACGCCGACGTCTCCCAAGTGGGTGCAACCGGACAAAGCTCCAGCATCTGGGGACCCTTCGCCGGCTACGGTACTCGCCGCGACCACATGGCCTGGCTGCTGGAAGGTCTCGGCGATCAGGCCGTCGAACTGCGAAAGACCATCACCCAGCGCTTCGAGAATCGCCAGATCCCGGACGCCAGGATAAAAAGAATGACACTGACCGGCAAAGGGCTGGCGATCGAAAAGCGACCCTTCTACCGCATTCAACGCGGCCTGGCCACGGTCTGGCTGTACGTCGCCCGCTTCGGCCAGGACCTGTACATTTCACAGGTTTCATACGTCAAAGGCCAGATCAGCTTGCTGCGGATCATCGTCCTCGTGTTGCTGCTGGCTCTCGTTGGCCTGTATAGCCTCAACGCACTGCTGACCTACATCAGCTCTCAAGCCATTCAAGTCAACCTTGACTTGATGGGGGGCACAGGGGTAAGAGGTTTGGATACCTTCGTCATGTTGTTGGGCGTGATGGTCTGCTGTACCGGCCCTTTGGGGATGCTGGCATCTCTGGCCTTGACGTTTGCCATCGTCTTCAGCCTCTACAAGTTCCTCACCGAAAAGGACATTCTGGCCCTGCTCCGCTCGCCGCTCAACGAGTTTCAGGTGGATGACATCGTCTCTCTGGAAAAAGCGGTGAACGAGACCGTGCGCCAGTCGGCTGACCTGATCGGTATCGACCGCAAGCTTCTTTCCCCCGACGCGGCACGCCAGTTCAACCGCCGTGTCATCTAACCGGTCGAGAAGAACAATGCCTTACTGCTCTCGATGCGGTTCCCCCATCCGGCCGGGCAGCCAGTTCTGCAGCCAATGCGGCAATCGATTGAACGCACCGCCTGCCGAGGTGTCTGTGGACGTGCGCCGCGCACCTCTCGCGCCGTACATTTCTGTCGACCCAATACGGACGCCGGCGAACGTGGCCTGGCTTTCGCCGGCCCATTCAGGCAGGGAACAGGCTGTGTTCGGGTTCCGCTTCGACGTTCTACCGGACTGGCTCAGCGCCCCCGACGTGATGGGACAGTCCGAGGCGGAGAAGCTGGCCTGGACGCTTCAGAAATGGCAGCAGTTCATCGGCAACACGTGGAAGTGGAAGGGCGCAGCCTTTGCCCTGCGCTTTCTCTCCCGCCCCGACCAGGGACTCATCGAAACGACGCTGTTGGCGCGCGTGATTTCAGTTTCCCAAACCCACGCGCTCGCCGCATCTCTGGCGGCCGACCTCACCGCGCAGCTTGCCGCCCTACACCTCGCGCTGCGCCCCATTGCCGACCCCGACGCTCTCGCTGCCGCCCGGCGTCCGCTCTCCTCGCGCTGCCTGCTGGAAGTGCGCCAGCACGAAACCGTCGTGCAGATGAACCTGGGCGAGGCATACCTCGTCTATCCCTTGCGCAAGCCCGACGGGGACCTGCGCCTGGTCTTCGAAACCCTCTTGCGCACCCCACAGCCAACTCTGCTCAGCCTGTATTGGGAACCGACCGTGCTGTCGCCGCTGGAGCAAGAGGAGCTGGGACGGGCCGCCTCTGTCGCCCAATCGGCGGCCGATTTCCAATACAGCGGCGAATACTACCACGGACGGTGGCAGGACCCCCAGGCCAAGCTGGTCGCTGAGGTCTATGCCGGGTTTGTGCGCCGCTTGGGGCAGCCGTTCCTCTGCGCGGCCCACGTCGCCAGCAGCGACGTTCCGGCGGCATGGACCGTAGCCCGCGCTCTGGAAAACTCACTCGCCGCCGAAACATCCGGCGCTGCCGAGTCTGTGCCGGTGCAACTGGACGTCGTCCAGGCCCACGCCCCGCACCAGGCCCAGGCGGTCGAAGCGGCGATCGCAGATATGCTGCTCGGCGTGTGGGACAGCGGCCCGGCGACGGCGGGCAAGGAACGGCTGCGCTATCTCAGCGACGCGGCAGGGGCTGCCTCGCTGGTGCGCTTCCCCGTTGTCAGCCGGGGCAGGGCAGCCGGGTTCCAGGTCAAACAGATCGCGCCGGGCTACGACCAGGGCCCGCGCCGCCCGCAGATCGGCGCGGGCGAGCTGGGTCTGGGCGAATTCCTCAGCGGCGGTGTCGCTTCGATCCGCACCGCCGACCTGACGCGCCACGGCCTGATCGTCGGCTTTACCGGCAGCGGCAAGACCAACACCTGCCTGCACCTCATCGACCAGCTCTGGCAGCGCCACCACATCCCGGTGCTGATCATCGAACCGGCTAAGACGGAGTACCGCGGCCTGATCGAGCGCATGCCGGAGACGCAGGTCTTTACTCTGGGGGACGAGGCTACTGCACCGTTTCGCCTCAACCCTTTCGAGGTGCTCCCCGGCGTGCGCGTCGAGGCGCACGTCTCGGCGCTCAAGACCTGCTTCAACGCCGCGCTGCCCCAGTTCGGCGTCCTGCCCACCATCGTCGAAGAGGCCATCGTGCGCCTGTACGAAGAAAAGGGCTGGGGGCTGACCGACCGGGGAGCGGTGGGGGACGCGCGTCTCTTCCCCACGATGCGCGACATGTACAACGCCGTCATCCGCGTGGCAGAAGGGCGTGGCTATTCGGGCGAAGTGCGCGACAATATCCGCGCCGCCGC
>JAFGOJ010000407.1 GCA_016926575.1 Anaerolineae bacterium
ACGCCAGCGTCATCACCGACGAGGTCGGCAATGCGCAGCTCGTGCTGGGTGGGACGCTCAGCGACACCCTCTCCGGGCGCTACATGATGGAACTGAAATTCGGCGACCGGGGCGCTTGGCGCACCGCCGACGCAATCGGCGAGTTCCCCATCATGCCGGGGAATCTGTACTCCACGGCCATCACCTCGCTCAACTGGATCTACACCCCCACCTTCGAGGCGCGCGGCGCGTGGACGATCTGGGGACGCGGCACCGATGCGGCCGGCAGCCGGACGGACGAGACCGGTATCGCCGGTTTCTACTGGGAGCCGGACGCCGCGCCCGACTTCACCGAGGCGCAAATCAGCGTCGTCCCAGAGCAGGCCGCGCCGGGTGAGGTGGTCGAATTCACCCTCGGCGTGCGCAACATCGGCTTCCAGGAAAGCAACGTCGCCCTCACCAACACCGTCCCCGCCGAACTGGCCGTGCTGACGGACACCATCAGCGGCGGCGGTCTCTACGACAACGGCGTCATCACCTGGAACCTGGACGCGCTGTGGCCGGGCGAGACGCGCTACCTCTTCTTCAGCGCCCAGGTGGTGGCCTCACCGTCCGCCCCGCTGGTCGTCGAGAACCGCCTCGACATGCTCGGCTACTGGGTGTGGGAGGACCCCTACGGCGTGATGCCGCCCGCTCCGCCCACCTACGCCGACGTCGCGACGACCACGTTGACGCTCCTGCCGGGCACCGCGACGCGCGCGGTTCAGTCCGCCGACGCTTCACCGGAGATCTTCTCCGCCGCCGTGCTGGAAGGCGCGCTCGTCGATGATCCCGAGGTGACCCTCTTGATCGATGCCAGCCCCACCGCCGAGTTCTTCTACGTCAAAGAATGGGTCTGGGACACCACCGCGCTGACCTGGACCCTGGTTCAGGAGAGCGGCTGGGTGCCCTTCGAAACGGGCGACGGCCTGACTGTGATCGAGGATGCCTTCGCCCGCCAAGCTCACTACGAATGGACGCTTTCGTCCGGCGATGGGGTCAAGTACATCGGCCTGTGGGTCGCCGACGGCGACCAACAGGTGAGCCAGCTCAACGACGGCAACATGATCCTCACCAACCTGGCCAGCCCCGGCGGGCAGGCACTCGCCGCCGGGCAGCGGGTGCAGTATCGCGTGCCGTTCCGGCCGGGCGACCTGGCCATCTTCGACCTGATCACCCTCGGCGGCGACGCGGACCTGTACGTGTGGAAGCCGCGCTTCGCCTTCCGCCCGCACTTCTTCAGCAACGACGCCCAGACCGGCTTCCACCTGGATGCCGTGGGTTTCATAGCGGAGGAGGAGCAAGTATACATCGTGGAAGTGGAGGCGGTGAGCGACGGCACGCTCTACCGGCTGGAGACGGCCGGCGACACGCAACGCACCGACGACCTGCCGCGCGGCACGCGCCTCACACTGGCGGAGAAGGAACGTCCGGAGCACCCGATCACCCTGAGCACGCCGTATAGCCTGGTCGATTCGGCAGAATTGCCAGAATCGCCTATAATATACGACATCTACTTGCCGGTGGTGCTCAGGTAAATCATAGGTGCCCGGCACCTGGAAGGTGCCGGGCACCTAAAGAAGTAGTCGCACATAACGATCCGACAAAATAAGGAGATATAGAATGGCTTCAGTAAATGAATTTCTTGAGAAGATGGCAGACCCGGCCTTCCAGGCCGCGTTCATCGGCGCAGCGAGCCCGGAGGCGAAGGCACAGGTGCTGGCCGGGGCAGGCCTGGCGCTCTCCGTGGCAGAAGCCGAAGCCGCCTGGGCCGGCCAAGAGCTGAGCGACGACGACCTGGACCAGATCGCCGGCGGCGGAGTGGGAGTCATCCGCTACCCACCGACAAGCTAGATCCGCAGGCACACGTTGCCGAGCAAACCGTTATTTCGCACGACTGCCCTGGAACAATTGAGTTCGCCCGATCAACTGGACCAATTGCTCCAGGTCACCCAGCCCGCTGGCTGGATCATGTTGTTTGCCTGCACGCTATTGCTGCTGGCAGCATTGGCGTGGGGCGTGTTCGGCTCACTGTCCGTGGAAGTGAGCGGGCAAGGCGTCCTGCTGACGCCAGGCGGTGTCAGGGACGTGGTCGCGCTGGCCTCCGGCCAACTGCTGGAGATCGACGTGGCAGTGGGCGACACCGTCACAGCGGGGCAGGTGGTGGCCCGCGTCGACGACGCGGGCCAGGCCACCGACGTCGTCAGTCCATACACCGGGCGGGTGCTGGAACTCAAAGCCGTCGAAGGCGGGCTGGTCGAGCGCGGCACCCCGTTGTTGAGCCTGGAACCCACGGACGCCGACACCCTGGAAGCCGTGGTCTACATTCCCGCAGCCGAAGGCGGGGAGATCCGTCCGGGTATGGGCGTTATGATCGCTCCCTCCACGGTCAGGCAAGAGGCTTACGGCTTCCTGCTGGGAGAGGTGAGCACGGTGAGCACCTTCCCGGCCAGCCGGGCCGGTATGCTGCGCGTGTTGGGCAGCGCGGAGCTGGTCGACGCGCTGGCCGCAGAGGGCGGCGTGATCGAAGTGCGCGCGCTGCTGCAGCGCGACCCGCAGACCGTCAGTGGCTATGCCTGGTCCTCGGGGCACGGCCCGTCACTGGAGCTCCACAGCGGCACGCTGTGTACGGCGCGGGTCGAGCTGAGTGTGCAGCGGCCACTCAGCCTGCTCTTACCCCAGTTAAGGTGACAAAAGGGAACTGCTCAGCCTGGTCATTGTGAGTCGCCCAAAGGGGCGGCGAAGCAATCTCCGCAATCGAACGCGGAGATTGCTTCGGGCGCTGACGCACCCTCGCAATGACAAACCGGCAGAAAGCATATGGCAACTTTTTTCAAGAAGCCCCACCCTCGCCCGGCCCGGCGGGTGCGCACGCCCACCGTACTGCAAATGGAAGCGGCGGAATGTGGCGCGGCCGCGTTGGGCAGCGTGTTGGGCTATCACGGGCGCTACGTCCCACTGGAGGAACTACGCCAGGTCTGCGGCGTCTCCCGTGACGGCAGTAAAGCCAGCTACATCGTCAAAGCCGCCCGGCAGTACGGCCTGGAAGCGCGCGGCTTCCGCCAGGAACCCGCAGCGCTGCGCACGCTGCCTCTCCCACTGATCGTCTTCTGGAACTTCAACCACTTCGTCGTGGTGGAGGGGTTTGGCACGTCGCAGGTCTACCTCAACGACCCGGCCAGCGGCCCGCGCACTGTCTCCACGGCCGAGTTCGACCAGGCGTTCACCGGCGTGGTCTTGACCTTCGAGCCGGGCCCGGATTTCAAGCGGGGCGGTGTCCGGCCCAGCGCGATGCGTGGGCTGCGCCAACGCCTGCGCGGTTCGGCGGGCGCGCTGACGTACGTCGCCCTGACCGGGCTGGCGCTGGTGGTGCCGGGGCTGCTGGTCCCCACGTTCGGGCGCGTCTTCGTCGACTATTACCTGGTACAGGGCTTCCATCATTGGATCACAGTTCTGTTGGTGGGGCTGGCGCTGACGGCTGCGATGCAGGGCGTGCTCTCTTGGCTGCAACTGCGTTACCTGCTCCGCCTGGAAACCAAGCTGGCGCTGGCGATGTCCAGTCGCTTTTTGTGGCACGTGCTGCACCTGCCGGTGACGTTCTTCTCGCAGCGGTACGGCGGCGAGGTGGGCGCGCGGGTGGCGCTCAACGACCGGGTCGCGCAGTTGCTTTCGGGCGAGCTGGCCGCGGCCATCGTGAACGTCGCGCTGGTCGTCTTCTACGCGCTGTTGATGGCCCGCTACGACGTGGCCCTGACAGCAATCAGCCTGACCGTCGCGGTGCTCAACCTGGTGGGCCTGCAAGTCATCTCTCGCAGGCGGGCCGACGCGCACCAGCAGTTGCTCAATCAGGGCGGCAAGTTGATGGGAACGGCTTTGAGCGGCCTGCAGATCATCGAGACGCTCAAAGCGACGGGGCGGGAATCGGATTTCTTCGCGCGCTGGGCCGGCCATCAAGCCGGGCTGGTCAACGTGGAACAGCGATTGGGACGCCTCTCCCAGGTTCTGGCCGTACTGCCCTCTTTCTTGAGCGCCTTGAACACGGTGGCGATCCTGATCATTGGCGGACTGCGCATCATGGGCGGCCACTTGAGTATGGGCGAATTCGTCGCTTTCCAGGCTTTGGTGGTCGGTTTCATGACCCCCATCAACCAGTTGGTGAAGCTGGGCGGCACGATCCAAGAAGTGCAGGGGGACTTGAAACGGCTGGACGACGTATTGTGCCACCCGCCCGACCCGCAGATCGCGCCGACAGCCGGCACACCGGAGACGTCACGCAAACTCTCCGGCCACGTCGAAGTACGCAATGTGACCTTTGGCTATAACCCGCAACTCCCGCCACTGCTGGAGGACTTCAACCTGACCCTGACGCCGGGCGCGCGGGTGGCTCTGGTGGGTGCCAGCGGCAGCGGCAAGTCCACCGTATCCAGGCTGGTGGCCGGGTTGTACGAACCATGGAGCGGCGAGATCCTTTTCGATGCACAGCCGCGCAGCAACCTGCCCCGTGACGTGCTCGCCGCCTCGCTGGCCATGGTCGATCAAGACATCTTTCTGTTCGCCGGTTCTGTTCGGGATAACCTGACGTTGTGGGACAAGAACGTAGCCGAGATGACGGTGGTGCGGGCGGCCAGAGATGCGCTGATCCACGAAGAGATCTCCACCAAGCCCGGCGGCTACGATTACGTGATCCAAGAGGGGGGACACAATTTCAGCGGTGGAGAGCGACAGCGCCTGGAGTTGGCCCGCGCGTTGGTGGGCGACCCCACCATTCTGATATTGGACGAGGCGACCAGCGCGTTGGACGCTCTGACAGAGCAGTTAATCGATGAACACCTGCGCCGGCGCGGTTGCACCTGCCTGATCGTCGCCCACCGCCTGAGCACAATCCGCGATTGCGACGAGATCCTCGTACTCGAACGCGGGCGCGTGGTGCAGCGCGGGACCCACACCGAGCTGTTGAAAGATAGAGACGGGCTGTACGCCCAGCTCATCAGAGCCCAAACGCCAGACAAGGCCCAAAGTCCGCTGGAGCGACTGGATTTATGACCAAACGCCGTTTCTCCAAACCGCTTCCCGAAGCGTCGTCTTCCCCTGGAGAAGAAGCTCTCACCAGCGAGGAGGAGCTGTTCCTGCTCCATCTGCGGTATAAAGTGGGGCGCTTCACCCACGTCAGCGGCCACCAACCGATCGCGCTGGACGATCCGCACGCTGCGTGGATCGTCTATACCGGCTGGCTGAACGTCTTTGCCCTGCCGCTCGAAGGCGAAACGGTGGCCGGCATCCGCCATCACGTGTTGCACGCCGAAGCCGGTCAGATCGTGTTGGGTCTGGGCAGCGATGCGCCTGCTGCCGACCGCCGGATCGCGTTGATTGCGGTCGGCGGACCGGATACCAGTGTGATCAAGATACAACAGAGCGAGCTGAAGGGGCTGGTAAACAGAGCGGATTTCGGCCCCTACGCCATTGCCATGCTCGACCGGTGGGTGCAGGCCCTGGCCGGCGTCTTGGTTTCGGACCTGCCTCCGAAAGAAAGTGTGCCCATCCACCTCGGCGCGCAGACGCTGGGAGCGGGCCACCCGGTACGCGCCGGGCGGGGCGTCGTGTGGGTCGAGCCGGACGCCGCCGCCGTGCGCCTGCTGGGGCAGCCGGACTTGACCTTGCCTCGGCAAAGCGTCTACCCGCTGGCCGGGCCGCTGTGGATGCAGGCAACCGACGCCGTCGTCGTGCAGGTGATGGACACGGCAGCGTCCCTCGCGCGCGACCCCGAATGGGCCAGCCTGGGGCGTTTCCACGATCTGGTGCGGGCAGCGGTGGCACAGCGAATGGCAGAGGCCGAGCGGTCCGCCGTGCAACAGCTGCGAGAGCGGAGCCAGCTCAATCGCACGCGGATGGACCAGGCCCTCGCGCACCTCTCCGAAGTGATGCAGCCGACGGGCACTGCGCCGTTGCCCGGCAGCGTCGAAGGCGAGAGCGACGCGCTGTTGAACGCCTGCAGCCTGGTGGGACAGGCGTTGGAACTGACCATTCGGGCACCGGCGCGTCACGCGGGAAGCTCGCAGAGCGCCGACCCGCTGGGCGACATCGCCCGCGCCTCGCGGTTCCGCGTGCGCCAGATCACCCTACAAGGCGCGTGGTGGCATACGGATAACGGCCCGCTGCTGGGCTACCGGCTGGATGGCACCCCCGTGGCCCTGCTGCCGCGCCCGGCCGGGCTGTTTGCTTCGGCGCTCACATACGACGTGGTCGAACCGCACACCCGCACAAAGGTTCCGGTAACGCCAGAAGTGGCCGCCGGACTCTCTCCGGCAGCCCACGTTTTTTATCGCCCGCTGCCTGAAAAAGCGCTCACGGCGCTGGACCTGTTCAAGATGGGCTTCCGGGGCGCGTGGGCCGAACTGGCGATCGTTGTCCTGACCGGGGGACTGATCGGCCTCTTGGGGTTGGTCGTCCCGTTGATGATCGGCGTGTTGTTCAACACCGTCATTCCCAGCGCCGCCCGCGGCCAGTTGTGGCAGATGGGGGCGATCCTGCTAGCGTGCGTGGTAAGTATGGCACTGTTCTTGCTGGCCCAAAACGTGACCGTGCTCAGGCTGCAGGGCAAATGGGATGGCGCGGTCTTACCGGCGGTCTGGGATCGGCTGTTGCGCCTGCCGCCTTCTTTCTTCCGCCGCAACTCGTCGGGCGACCTGGCGGAACGGGCGATGGGGCTCGACGTCATCCGGCGCACGCTGTCCAACGTCGCCATCTCTTCCATTCTGGCCGGCCCCACAGGATTGTTCAGTCTGGGGCTGCTTTTCTATTACAACGTGGGGCTGGCCTGGGTCGCCGTGGGGCTGGCGCTCCTGTTGGGAGCGATCACGTTCGTGACCTGGCAACTGAGCGTGCGCTACCAGAGGGCCTTGGCCGGGACGCAGGGGCACATCGTAGGGATGCTGCTGGAGTTTACGACCGGAATCGCCAAATTGCGCGTGGCCGGGGCCGAGACGCGCGCGTTCGCGCGCTGGGCCTACGCCTTCAGCGGCCAACGCACCCTGGCCTTTCAAGCGCGTCACACAACGAATGGACTGGCCGTCTTCAATGCCATCTACCCGGCGGCGACCACCCTGGCCATTTTTGCGATGGTGGCCTGGAGCACCGCGCGCGGGTCGGCCCTATCCACCGGCGATTTCCTGGCGTTCAACGCGGCATTCGGGCAGTTCATGTGGACCAGTCTGGCCATCAGCACGGCCTTGCTGGCCACGTTCCCCGTCGTCCCGCTGTACGAGCGGGCGCGCCCTATCTTGCAGGCCCTGCCGGAAGTGTCTCCCCTGCAATCCGACCCCGGCGAGTTACGCGGTGAGATCGAAATCAGCCACGTGTCGTTTCGTTACCGCGAGGAAGAACCGCCGGTGTTGAAGGACCTCTCGCTGCACGTGCAGCCGGGGGAGTTCGTGGCGTTGGTCGGGCCGTCTGGGTGCGGCAAGTCAACGCTGCTGCGGCTGTTGCTCGGCTTTGAGCGGCCCCTGGCCGGGGCCATCTACTACGACGGCCAGGACTTGTGGGGAGTAGACGTCGAACGCGTGCGGCGGCAAATCGGCGTGGTACTGCAACACGACCAGCTCATCGCCGGCGACCTGCTGTCGAACATCGTCGGTTCACTGCC
>JAFGOJ010000408.1 GCA_016926575.1 Anaerolineae bacterium
GCCCTACATCGAGACGGTCTATTTTCGAAGTAGTCGCCATGGCCTGAATATGACTTGTTTGTAAAGAGAGACAAAAATGAAATCGAACTTGAATGACGTCGTTATCCTTTCTGCCGTGCGCACGCCGATCGGTGCGTTCGGCGGGGCGTTGGCAGAGGTTTCGGCGGTGCAGTTGGGCGTGACGGCGGCTCGTGCGGCTCTGGGACGGGCGGGCGTCGCGCCGGATGCGGTGGACGAAGCGATCTTCGGCTGCGCCCGGCAGGCGGGCAACGGCCCGAATCCGGCCCGCCAGATCGCCTGGCATACCGGCTTGCCCGTCGACCGCCCGGCCTACACGGTCAACAAAGCCTGCGCCAGCGGCTTGAAGGCGGTCACCTTGGGCGTCCAGTCGATTTCGACCGGCGAGAATGAGGTCGTGCTGGCCGGCGGCGTCGAGCAGATGTCTCAAATCCCCTACCTCCTGATGCGCGGGCGTTGGGGGTACCGCCTGGGGGACGACACTCTCGTCGACGCGATGTACCGCGATGGTTACTTGTGCCCGATGGCGGAGATGGCGATGGGCGAGACGGCGGAGCTGCTGGTCGAGCGGTACGGCATTTCGCGTGAGGCGCAGGATGCCTTTGCCATGGAGAGCCAGCGGAAGGCGGTGGCGGCGTGGGAGAGCGGGGCCTTCGATGACGAGGTCGTGCCGGTGGAGGTGCCGGGCCGGAAAGGAGAGGTGACGGTCGTGGCGCGGGACGAGCGTCCCCGGCCCGACGCGAGCCTGGAGAAGCTGGCCCGCTTGCAGCCGGTCTTCCGGGAAGGCGGCACGGTCACTCCCGGCAATGCCTCGGGCATCGCCGATGGCGGGGCGGCGCTGGTACTGACCACCGCCGGGCGCGCTCGCGGCCTGGGCGCGCGGCCGCTGGCGCGCGTCGTGGGGTTTGCCTCCGGCGCGGTTCACCCCCGCGACATGGGGTTGGGGCCGGTGCCGGCCGTGCACCGTTTGCTGGAGCGGAGCGGTATGGCGCTGTCGGATTTCGACCTGATCGAGTTGAACGAGGCCTTCGCCGTGCAGGTGCTGGCGGTGGAGCGGGAGCTGGCGTGGGACGTGGCGCGGCGGAACGTCCACGGCGGGGCGGTGGCGCTGGGCCATCCCACCGGCTGCTCCGGGGCGCGCATTTTGGTGACGCTGCTGCACGCCCTGCGCACGCACGACAAAACGGTGGGCCTGGCGACGTTGTGCGTCAGCGGCGGGTTGGGGATGGCCGTGGCGGTGGAGCGGTTATGAGCCACGTGTTCTACCGGCGGATGGGGCACTCACACCCGCGCGCTGCGTGGGGCGAGGGCGCTCTGGTGTGGGACGACGCGGGCCGGCGGTACGTCGACGCCTGCGGCGGCGCGGTGGTAGTCAACGTGGGGCACGGTGTGGAGGCGGTGGCGCGGGCGATGGCCGGTCAGGCGGCGGCGGCGGCCTACGTGCATCCCACGGTTTTCACCACCGAGGTGTTGGAGACGTACAGCGCCCGGCTGGCCCCCTACGTCCCGCTGGACGATCCGTGCTTCTATTATGTGACCAGCGGTTCGGAGGGGGTCGAGGCGGCGGTCAAGTTCGCGCGTCAATGGCAGGTGGCGCGCGGTGAGGTGGGGCGGGAGGTAGTGATTGCGCGCTGGGGGTCGTACCACGGTGCGACGCTGGGCGCGCTGGCGTTGACCGGCAAGCCGAAGATGCGGCGTTGGTTTCACGGTCTGTTCCGGGACCAGCCGCACGTCCCGCCGCCGTACTGTTACCGCTGCTCCTTCGGCGCGGCGTATCCGGCGTGTGACCTGGCGTGCGCGCAGGCGTTGGAGACGGAGATTCGCCGCCATGGGGCGGAGCGGGTGGCTGCGTTCATCGCCGAGCCGGTGGGCGGGGCGACGCTGGGGGCGGTGGTGCCGCCGGCGGGGTACTGGGCGCGGGTGCGCGAGATCTGCGACCGGTACGGCGTGCTGCTCGTCGCCGACGAGGTGATGACGGGGTTTGGTCGCACGGGGCGCTGGTTTGGCGTGGAGCACTTCGACGTGCGGCCGGACGTGATGGTGTTGGGGAAGGGGGCCACCGGCGGGTACTTCCCGCTGGCGATATTGGCGGTGCGCGGGACGGACGCGGAGGCCATCCGGCAGGTGCATGGCGATTTCAACCACGGCGGGACGTTTTCGCACCACGCGGTCGGTGCGGCGGCGGCCAATGCCACGCTCGATTGCCTGGAGGAGGGCGATCTGGTGCGGGTGGCGGCAGAGCGGGGGGCGCTCCTGGGACAGCGGCTGCGGGCGGCGTTGGAGGACGTGGCGTGTGTGGGGGACGTGCGCGGGCTGGGGATGATGTGGGGGGTCGAGTTCGTGGCCTGCCGGGAGACGAAGGCGGTTTTCCCGCCCGAGCGTCACGTTGGGCAGGCGGTGTGTGACGCGGCCTTCGAGCGGGGCGTGATTCTGTATCCGGGCTCGGGCAGCGTCGAGGGTGTGGCGGGGGACCATCTGATGGTCGCGCCGCCGTTCGTCATCACCGAGGCGCAGATCGACGAGGTCGTCGGCGTGCTGCGGGAGGTTGTGGTGCAAGTGTAACCCACATCGCGAGGTGCCGGGCACCTAACAAGTGCTGTTTTCGGAATAGAGGCCATGATCGCTTTGCTCACAACCAATGGACGAAAATGGCCCCTGTCGTTGCGGGTCTCCTGACCCGCCGTTCCGCCCGGTCAGGAGACCGGGCGGAACA
>JAFGOJ010000065.1 GCA_016926575.1 Anaerolineae bacterium
AACGGCACCATTGACCGAAACCCATTTGCGGAAGGGGTCCGGGGAAACCGGAAGGTAAACCGCAGGTTTACCCGTTTCCCCGGCGGGTGCAGGGGCGGAGCCCCTGCAAAACCCCTATTTTCGGAAAAGTTCAGGAGACATGATGACCTATCACATCGACTTTCAACCGGTGGGCCGGCGCGGCGAATGCCCGGCCGGACTCTCGCTGCTCGAATGCGCACGCCGGCTCGGCGTTGATCTGGTGAACATCTGCGGCGGGGCGGGTACCTGTGGCCGCTGCATCGTCCAGGTGTTGGAGGGCACACTCTCCCCGCCGACACCCGGCGAGGGAAAGTTCCTCAGTCCTGAAGCGCTGGCCGAGGGCTACCGCCTGGCCTGCCGCGCCACGCCGCTGAGCCACTGCAAGGTGCGCGTGCCCCCCGAGTCGCTGACCACGCCCCAACGCACCCAGGTCGAGGGCGAAGAAACCTCCATCGAACCGGATCCGCCGGTGCGCAGTTACCTGGTCACTCTCGCGCCGCCGTCCATCGAGGACCTGCGCCCCGACGCCGAACGCCTCCTCGATGCGCTGGCCGAGCAGCACGGCGTCGCTGCCACGCAGGTCGAACTGGCCGTGCTGCGAGACATTTCGCCCTGCCTGCGAGACAGCCACTGGCAGGTGCGTGCCGTCGTGCGCGAGGGCCGCAACGTGGTGGCCTTGCTCCCGCCCGAGGCGCGCCCGCTGGGGCTGGCGGTCGACGTGGGCACGACGAAGGTCGCCGCCTACTTGATGGATATGGAAAGCGGGCGCACGCTGGCCGCACGCGGCATCATGAACCCCCAGATCGCCTATGGCGAGGATGTCGTCGCACGGATGACCTATGCATCGCAGGACCCGGACCAGGCCCGGCGGTTGCAGTCGCTGGTCATCGACGCGCTGAACCACACCGCGGCCGAAATGGCCACCGAGGTGGGCGTGCAGCCCTCTGACATCGTTGAAACGGTGATCGTAGGCAATACGGCGATCCATCACCTGATCCTCAAGCTGCCGGTGACCCAGTTGGCGCGCGCGCCCTACGTGCCGGCGGTCGATGCGGCGCTGGACCTCAAGGCGTGCGAGCTGGGCCTACACATTGCTCCTGGCGGCACGGTGCACCTGCTGCCGAACATCGCCGGGTACGTTGGCGCGGACCACGTCTCGATGCTTCTCGCTACGGGCGTGACCCAGGCCGAGGGCGTCGTGCTGGCCATCGACATTGGCACCAACACCGAAGTTTGCCTGGTCAACCACGGCCGGCTGACCAGCCTCTCCTGTGCTTCCGGCCCGGCCTTCGAGGGAGCACACATCAAACACGGCATGCGGGCCGCGAGCGGGGCCATCGAGCGCGTGCGCTTCGTCGACGGGCGGCTCGAATACCAGACCATCGGCGGCACGCCGCCGGTGGGCCTGTGTGGCTCCGGCATCCTGGACGTCCTGGCGCAGCTCTACCAGGCGGGCATTGTGAACCGCGGCGGTCGGATGCAGCTCGATCACCCTCAGGCCCGCGAAACCGACGGCGAGCGCGAGTTCGTGCTGGTCGAAGGCGGCCGCCGGCCGGCCATCACTTTCACGCAGAAGGACGTGCGGGAGTTGCAGTTGGCCAAGGGCGCGATGCGCACTGGCATCCAGGTGCTGCTGGAGGTGAACGGGTTGGTCGCGGAGGACATCGACCAGGTGGTCATTGCGGGGGCCTTCGGCACGTACATCGACGTTGCCAGCGCCATCGCCATCGACATGCTGCCGCGGCTGCCGTTGGAGCGCTTCCGGCAGGTGGGGAACGCGGCGGGGATGGGCGCGAAGCTGGCCCTCATCTCGCGCAGCAAGCGCGCTGAGGCACAGGCCATCGCCGCGCGGGTCGACTACGTCGAACTGGCCAGCGCGCCGAACTTTATGAAGGCGTTCGCCCAGTCGATGTATCTGGAGTGAGCAATCTTTCGATCTGGTTGCTGAGCTGGCCGAAGCCACCGTAGGTCAGTGTGTACGCCGGCGCGGCTTTCGCCAGGCGTGCGATCTCGATCATGCCGTAGTTGGGCAGGTTGCGCGCGTTGACCAGGCACTCCATCAGCGCCAGGCCGGTTTGCGCTTTCGATAACGGCGCCAACGTCAACCCGCCGCGCGCCTGGTAGCGCGGGAAGATGATCAACGTCAGCGGCGGGGTGAGCACGGTTCGGTCGGACCGGAACAACGCGGGCGAAATCAGGTCGCTGCCGGCGGCGGTGTAGACGTGGTCGGGCCGAGATGCGTAGTCGACGTGTTGGCGTAGCGCGGAGCGGGCGGTGGATTTCACGTTCAGCGGGCGGGCGATGCCGCTGACGTGGCTGGCCCCGTCGGGAACGTAGACCATCTCGTCGGTCAGGTAATCGAACCCGCGCGTGAGCAGCCAGGCCGTCAGC
The DNA here is from genome assembly GCA_016926575.1 of Anaerolineae bacterium. Taxonomy (GTDB): domain Bacteria; phylum Chloroflexota; class Anaerolineae; order B4-G1; family DUEL01; genus JAFGOJ01. The sequence continues at coordinate 2,413 of JAFGOJ010000065.1, forward strand.
GTCGTCTTACCCGCTCCCATTGTGCCCGGCAGGATGATGCCCTGCCCCTGCCAGCTCACCCCACCGGCGTGAAACAGCAACCCGCCCGTGCTGTGATAAGCCAGGTTGTAGCATACGTCCCCCATCAACAGATTGGCGATAGACGCTTCGCTGGCACTCTGGCGCAGCAGTTCCGTGCCCCGGTAGAGGGAGAGGGCGTCGTCTGCCCCTTCTGCGAGCAACCGGTAGTGGGCGACGGGGACGGTAGCGCTGTCGGCAGGGGTGTACTGCCACAAGAAATCGACGATCCTGGTTGCGCGCTGGCCCTGGAATTCGATCGACACGCTGCTGTTGGCGAAAGCAATCAGGCGAGATGGCATCGGCTCTTCGTTCTCCCTTCGATGCACCAAGTGGGTAACTGCCAGACGCACAGCCTGGGCAGTTACCATCCACTAACTATAACACAGGCGGAATAAAATGCAACCGGGGTTGCTGGGCTCTGAGTCGAGAGCCACCGGGCGGGCCTGTGCCGACGTCGCGCACCTACCACCACCAGACAATGTGCTCCCGCCCGAG
>JAFGOJ010000409.1 GCA_016926575.1 Anaerolineae bacterium
CCCTGCACCCCGCCGGGGAAACGGGTAAACCTGCGGTTTACCTTCCGGTTCCCCCGGACCCCTTCCGCAAATGGGTTCCGGTCAACGTTACCTGTAGGGGCGATGCATGCCTACAGGCGATTTTCGTTCCTTGGTTGTGAGCTTCGAAAATAGACCGGCCCGTACCACGTCACGGCACCGGCGGCGGATCGAAGACCTGCACGCGATCGCTGTCGGCGTCGGTGACGTAGACCGCGCCGTTCGGCCCCACGGCGATGCCCATCGGCAGGGTGAACGCGCCCTGTTCGAACCCGAACTGCCCAAAGCTGAACAGGTACGTGCCCTCGCCGTCGAAAACCAACACGCGGTAGCCGCCCGGGTCGGTCACGTAGATGCGGCCCGCCGCGTCGACGGCGACGTAGGGCTTCTCGTCGGCCATCGGATTGTTCCACCCGTCGATGGGCCAGCTCGCCAACGGCTCCCCGTCGGGGGTCAGCGCCTGTACGCGCACGTTCCACGAGTCGGCCACCACGATCTGTCCATCCGGCGTGAAGGCCGCTCCCACCGGCTCGTCCATCTGACCCGCCGCGCTGCCGTACCCGCCCCACTGCGTGACGAATTCCCCCTCAGGGGTGAACACCTGCACACGCTTGTTGCCCGTGTCGACCACGTAGACCCGCCCGTCCGGCCCCACCGCCACCGCGCGCGGGCCGAAGAAGTGCCCTTCTCCCAGTGGATCGCCCACACCGAACTGCCCGAAGCTGCCCCACGCAGCGACGACCTCGCCGGCGGCGGTGAAGTGCTGGACGCGGTGCGCCCAGGTGTCGGCCACGTAGACCGACCCATCCGGCGCGACGGCGACGTCCCAAGGCTCGCAAAACGTGCCCGGCGGCGGCGTGGGATTGGTGTTGCACTCGCCGTAGCTGCCCCACGTATCGACCAGCGCCCCCGTGGCGTCGAAGAGCTGGATGCGGTGGTTGCGCGAGTCGGCCACGTAGACCGTGCCGTCAGGGGCGACGGCGATGCCCCGCGGCGCCGAAAACTGCCCCGGCCCGCTGCCCTCGCTGCCCCACGTCTGCCACGGCGCGAGCTCCACCCAGCCACCCGCGTACGGGTCGGCGCTCTCCGGCGCGCCCCCCGCCGTCGGCCCGATGCCGAAGTCCCACAGTTGGTTCACCACGTCCCGCCGCACGTACAGCCGGTACTCCTGATGCAGCGGCCAGCGGTCCAGTTCGTGATGCTTGCCGGTGATCGCGTCGTACACGTCATACTCGCGGTGGTAGAAAATCTGCCACAGCGCGGCACGCTTTTGGGGATCGGCCAGCCATTCCCACACGGTGCCCCACGTCAACTCTCGGTAATCCTCCGAGGGCCACCACAGGAAGGTGTAATCGAAGCGGACGTAGTCGTCGCCCACGTACGGCTCAACCACGTCCCACTCGCCCTGCCCGGCGATGATGGCCGTCGCCAGCACCTGGTCGCGGGTGGGCTCGGCGGGGTAGAAGCGGGCGTTGGGATAGTCGCGCAGGTACCAGTAGAAGGGCCAGGACCCGTCGGGGCCATACGTCACGTCGATGTGCTGTGCGCCGACGCCGGTGCGCAGCGAAAGTTCCTCCAACTGCGCCATCGTCGTGCGCACGTCGCCGGATTCGTGGGCGTAGACCAGGAACTCGGTGGGGTAGTCGAAATTGACGAACGAGAAGCGGTAGGCGATGCGCACGGTCAACAGCGCCAGGGCCAGCAGAGCGGTCAGAGCGGCCAGCAGGCCGCCGGTGCGCGCGCCCGTGCGCCGCCACAACCACACGGTCAACACACCCAGTCCCAACAATCCCACCAGCGCGCCAATGAACGCGCCGGTCGAGCGCAGCGTATCGAGCGCCACGCCCTCGAAGGGGCCGTTGCCAAGCGCCTGTGCCGTCGCCACGAGGGCCGCCGTCAGCGGCGGCAGCGCCGGCACCAACAGCCAGCCGCGCGTCTCCCACGCCCGCCGCCAGTCGAGTGCGCCGAGCAGTTGCCCCACCAGCCAGCCGGTGAGCAGAATCATGGGCAGGGCGATGTGGACCGTGAGCCACGGCATGCGCTCGCCGGCGTAGGAGTAGCCAACCCAGGCCAGCACGCTCCACAGGAGCAGGAAGGGGACGAAGAGAGCGCGAGCCTCCACGTTCGGGGCAGGTTGTTGCCCGTCGGGAGCGTCGAGGGCCGCGTCGCGCTGCCGCACCAGTCGCCCGATCCCCCGCACCGCCAAAACGACCGTCGCAGCCAGCGCGCCGATCAACGGCAAAAAATCGTACAGCGGCAGGATGAACAGGTAGTAGAACCAGGGCTGGCTGCCCCGCTCGACCGCTTGCTGCTCCATCCAATAGCCCACCGAGGCCACCCATCCCGTGGCGATGCCCGCGCCGTTGGTGAAGACGGTGGTGAAAAGCACCAGGTAGATCACGCCGTAGACCGCCGCAGCGATGGGCCAGCGGCGCACGTCCCACCACAGCCCGATGGCAACGGCGGCAGCCAGTGCCAGCCCCAGCGCCGCGCCGGTGATGTAGACGTGCGGCGGCTGCTCGTTCAGGAGCTCCAGGGTGGCGAGGTTGTAGAGGAACGTGGGCGACGTGCCCGTTCCGACGATAGCGCTGGCCGCGCGCGAGGCCGCAGCGGCCAGGAGCGGGCTGGCGAAGGGCAGGCTCAGCGTGCCGATCAGGGCGAGCAGGTCGAAGCTGCGGAAGGTGCGCGCCGCTGCCCCCAATCCGCGCAGCAGCGCCACAACGGCACCCACCCCCGCCAGCAGGGCCACCCATCCGCCGGCGGCAGCCCACACCGGCAGCGACGCGGCCACCTCGGCGGCCTGCGGGTCGGGCCGGCTCACCAGCGACCCCACCATCAGTGCCAGCACGCCCAGCGTCACCACGACCAGCGCGCCGAGGAACCAGGATTCGGCCTGCGGGCGCTCCCACGTCGCGCGCAGCGCGCGCACGAGGAACAGGCCCACCAGGAAGACCGCGAAGAAGAGCGTGTAGATGGCGGCGACTTCTTTGGTGGCGTACATCAACGAGAACGCGCCCGCCAGCACGTAGAGGTGGCGCTCCTGCCCCTCGTCCAGGTAGCGGAAGATGGCCCAGATGCAGATCGCAGCCCACAGCATGACCGGGATGTCGTGCCGGATGTAGCGCGAGTAGTAGGTGATGGAGGGGGAGATGAGCAGCAGGGCAGAGGCGGCCAACGCTCCTTTTCGTCCCATATACCGGCGCAGGAGGTAGGGGAAGGCGACCAGCAGGGTGCCCATCAGCGCTACCGGTAGGCGCGCGGTGAAGTCGTTATCCCCAAACAAGGCGTAGCTGAGCGCCGTGGCGTGGAAGAGGAACGGGCCATGGTAGACCGGCGCGTGTTGGAAGCCCAGCCCCGCATAGAGGTTCCACGAGTATTTGGTGTGCAGGCTCTCGTCGTGGCTCTGCACGCGGAAGCCCAGCATCGCCAGCCGGGAGACCAGGCAGAGCGTGACGATCAGCACGTACAGCCCCTGCTCGCGGGTCAGTCCCACGCCTTCGACGATGGGGCGATCCAGCCAGTTATCTCGTGATGAGTTCATAGGAAAGACCTCAGTCGGTTGGAAGCGGCGCGGTGGCCAGGTCGTTGCGCACCCACACGGCGACGCGGACGGTGGGCACCGCCGCGTTGGAGGACTGGCGGTAGAGCAGCCAGCGCAGCGTGTCCAGCCGGTCGCTCCACTGCGGGGTCCAACTGCGCTGCACGGTGAACGTCTCCCCAAAGTAGCCGGGCGGCAGCGGCGCTTCGGACGAAGCGACCATCACCTGGGGCGACGCGGCGAGGGCCGCCGACTGCGCCGGTTCGACGCGCGGGTCGAAGTCGCGTAGCGCCCAGAACACGGCCGGGTCCGGCTGCCCCACGAACGTGAGCGCGAGCGCCGGCGGCGCGCCCACCGAGTGGGAAGCGACGTGGTAGACGACATCGGCCAAGGTGTCCAGTTCGGCAGCGGGCGGCTCCAGGAGGAGCAGCTCGCGCGGGTCGTTGGCGCGGAAGTGGCTCGCGCCCCACATCGTGGAGAAGGTGACGAAGAGGAGCGCAATTCCCAGCGACACTCCACCCGCGCGCAGCGTGGCGAACGCGCCGCGCCGCACCATCTGACGCACGTCTTCATCCTCCGTCTCGGGGGCAGAGACGGCGAACCCGAACGCGGCCGCCAACAGGACCTGTAGCAGGAGCGTCACCCAGGCGAGCAGCCAGTGGACGTCGTCGGCGGTGTTGGCGTAACGTGCCAGGTTCAACCCGCTGTGGAGCCAGATGACGAGCGTGATGGGCAGGTAGAGCCCTTCGTTGCCCCAGTGGCCGTGGGTTTGGAGCGCCTGGACGAGCGATTCGATGGCGATACCGCCCAAGAGCGCCAGCGGCGGCAGCAGGCACAGCAGGCTTCCGGGGAGCGGATGGCGCATCAGCAGCACCTGGGCCGCCCCCACGACGGCCCAAAACGTGACCAGGATGCCCAAAGTGTGTCGCTTCCACACCGCGAGCACCGCTCCGGCCAGCCCGGCCGCCACGATCAACGGCTCGTAAGCCAGGAGCAGGGTGGCGGAGGTAGCCGAGACGCCCGCGGGCGCGCCGAAACGGGCCAACCAGTCCAGCAGCAGATTGACGGTGGCGGCCAGGCCGGGCAGGTCAAGCAGCAGGCCGCTGCCCAGCGCCAGGACGCCCAACCCGGCGGCGAGCAGTCCTTTCGGCAGGGCAGGGCGCAGAGCCAGCCAGGCGGCGTCGGTCTCGTCCCGCCACATCCACAGCGCGGCGGTCAACGCCAACACCAGTCCCAGCAACAGGCCCCAGGCTTCCGCCCCGGCGGTGAGCGCCACAGCCAGCCCCAATCCGGCCCCCACGATGGCCCGCGGCCGGCGCGTCTCCAGGAAGCGGGCCGCGCATCCGACGAGCAGCAGCACGCCGAAGGCGGCGGGCACAGCGCCGTCTACGGTGCGGGAGAAGAGGGTGGCGGTGGGGGAGAGCGCGAGCAAGCCCCCCGCGCCGAGCGCGCCCCAGCGCCCCAGTTGGCGGCGCAACAGCAGGGGCGCGAGCGCCAGGCCCACGCCGGTTACTGCCGGCACCAGGCGGGCCAGGCCGTTCCCGGCCTCGAAGAGGGAGAAGAGCAGAGTGTTGGCGTGGTAGAGGAGGGGCAAGGGCTGCGCCGCGACGAAGGCAGTGCTGCCCTGCCAGCCCGTCGCCGTCAGGTGGGCGGCCAGGGCCTGCGCGGCCTCGGCGTTGCTCAGCGCGGCGCCGCCCAGGTCGAACAGGCGCACAGCAGCGGCAACCAGGACGAGCGCGCCCCAGAGAATCGTTTCCGAGGAAAGGGTGCGGGTTTGTAATTTATTGTTCATGGTAACTGTAGATCGTCACCTCTCCACTGTCGTAGACGACGTCCATGAAACTGGCGAACTTCGCCAGACCGGCGGCGGGGTAGCGGTTCCGCTCCACCGGGCCGACGTAGATGTACCTTATACCATACTGGTCTATGAGCGTCAAGGCTTCGTCGCGGCGAGTGGTGGAATAGATCAGGTCGATGGCGGGCTCGCGGCGGCCCGGTTCCTCGTAACTGCCGCGCCACTGGTGCTCGTGGCCGGCCCAGCCGAGGACCGTGGGCAGGCCGGTGAAGGCAGAGACGCGCCCTTCGTAGGCATACCCGCCGCCGGGGGCTTCGAGGATCGTGGGAGCGCCGGTCACGTGGGCATTGAGCCAGTCGATGGCGGCAAAGTCCGCCGCTTCCCGTTCGTAAAGGTGGGCGGCCCCGTCGAGGGTGGGCGTGCCACCGTGCTCGCGGGCACGGGTGGGAATGGCCAGGGCCGGGTAGACCAGCCCGCCGAAGACCAGCAACAGGGCAAGCATGCCGAGTGCAGGCGCGATGGCGCGTCGCCAGGTGGCAGCGGGGAGAGGGTCGCCCAGCAGGCGCGCCAGCCCGTAAGCGGCCGCGAGGCTCCACGTCACCCAAGCCTGAAAGTAGAACTTGAAGATCGTGTTCATACGCGTGCCGAAGTTGTCGCGCAGGTAGACGAATTCAACCGAGAGCGTCAGGAGCAGGCCGGTGAGGATCAGAAGAAGGATGAAAGCAGATTGCGGGTTGGCCGGGCGTTTGATGAGGGTGAGGAGGGCGGTGACCAGGAGCACGGCCAGGGCGAGCGGCGTCCAGAGGGAGAGGAGGCGTTCGCGCAGGCGGTCGGCGACAAGGGTGCTGAGTTCATCTCCCTGCACGCTCAGGCCGGGGATGGGAGCGCCGGTGCGGAAGGCGGTCAGGTACTGGCGCGCCACCGGCGAGATCAGCGCGGCCAGGGCGAGGAAGACGATCAGGCCCACCAGAGCGACCAGCGCCCAGGCAACCACGTCCCGCCAGGTGACGTTACTGTTTCGCGCCTCGGCGATGACCACGCTGACGAGGGGAATCGCCAGCGGGCCGAACATCACCAGGAACTGTGGCAGGCGGGTGCCGTTGAAGACGTTGGGCAAAAGTCCCGCCGCTTGAGACTGGAAGCTCAGCCAGAAAGGCATGTAGAACACGAACCCGTCGACGGCCAGCAAGGCGACGAAGGCGACGAAGGAATAGGGCGACAGATCGACCGAGCGCAGGTGGGCGGATAGAAAGTAGGCAGCGAGGATGACGAAGAGGTAGATGGGGAAATCCCACGTGTTGAGGAAACCGAGTCCACCCAGGCAGAGGGCGTAGACGATCAGTTCCCACGGGTGGAGGGGGAGGGACAAGTTACAGATGGCAGATGGCAGGGTCCAGGCGTCCGGTTTGCGGCGGATGAGGGAGAGCGCGAGGGCCAGAGCCAGCAGGACGAAGGGCAAGGCCAGGACGTGGGCGTGCATATCGCCCAGCAGGAAGGAGAAGGCGGGGAACTCGTCGATGACTTCGGCCTCGGCCGGGTTCGCCGGGGTGTGCCAGACGAAGTAGTCGTGCAGCACGCGGGAGGCCTGCCACCACCAGATGTAGCGGGTGGGCATCCACGCGCCGTCGGCGAGGGCGGGGGGCGGGACGTTGAGGGAGCGGATGTCGAGCCACTGCCAGAAGCGGGCCGAGAAGAGCCCGCGCGCGTGGAACACTTCCAGTAATCCCTCCAGGTTGCCGGTGACGGTCAACAGAAGCGGTCCCAGCAGCCCCCACCACAGCGCGCCGGGGCGTTTTTCCGCCGCGAGCAGGCTGTAGACCAGACCGTAGGCCCCGGTGCAGGCGAGGGTGAACAGGGTGGCGATGCCCAGGTTGAAGCCGATGGTGGCGGGGACGGCAGACAGGCGCACCAGCATCGCCACGATCACGTAGCCGAAGTAGTAGTACGAGATGCCGAAGCCGGAGAGCCACGGGTCGTGGGGCGGGAAGCTGGGCGCGCGCAAGATGGCGTTGAGGAAAGCGATCTCCATCCACTTTTCGCCGCCGGCCGTCTCGATGCGCGGCATGTGGGCGCGCACCAGGCACCACGCGGCGAAAGCAAGTGCCAGCAGCAGCTCGGTGACGAGGATGTGCCGCCAAGAGAGGGGCGATTCGCCGGGCGCAACGTAGCGCCAGGCGACCGCGCCGGCCGCCGCCAGCAGGCCCAGCACGAGCACGATAGCGCCGCTGGTGTTGGGCAGCCAGCCAAAGGTCAGCAACATCCAGAAGACCCACCCGCCGAGGAGCAGGCCCAGCGCGCGCGCGAAGGCGTAGCCGCGGCCGGGCAGGTTGCGGAACAGGCGCAGGGTCAGAGGCAGGGCCGCCAGCCCGAACAGTTGCAGCGCAAGATACCAGCGGATGGCGAGTAGTGTTTGGTTCATGTTGCGAGTTGCGAATTAGGAATTGCGAATTGCGAATCGTGGTTCCTAATTCTTAATTAATTCGCAATTCCTCATTTGCCATATCGCTTTGTCCAGGCGTTCCAATGCCCGGTCCTGGCCGAGGGCGCTGAGGGTGCCAAAGAGCGGCGGTGAGACATCCTTGCCGGTTGTGGCGGCGCGGATGACGCCGAAGACCTGCCCGGCTTTGAGGCCCAACTCCTCCACCAGCCCGCGCAAGGCAGGTTCGATCTCTTCGTGGGTGAAGTCGGCGGAGCAGGCGGCCAGCAGGCTGCGCGCGCGCTCCAGCACCGTCAAGCTCTGCTGCGCGTCCATCTTCTTGCCGATCAGGCTCTCGGCGGAAGGTTCGAGGTAGGTGAAGAAGAAATCGGTCAGTTCCGCCACGTCGGTCAAGTGCTTGAGTCGCTCCTGGATCAGCGGGACGATCTTGCGCAGCATCGGGCGCAGGTCGTCGGGGCAGGGGGTGGGGACGAACCCGGCCTGCTGCCAGAAGGGAATCAGGCGCTCCATCAAGTCATCTGTAGAGAGATTGCGGATGTGAACGCCGTTGATCCAATCGAGCTTGTCGTAGGAGAAGGCGGCGGGGCCTTTGTTGACGCGGAAGAGGTCGAAGCGCTCGACCAGTTCGGCGCGGGTGAAGATTTCCTGTTCGTCGCCCTCGCCGGGCGACCAGCCCAACAGGGCGAGGAAGTTGAACAGCGCCTCGGGCAGGTAGCCCTGCGCGCGGAACTCGGTGACCGACGTCGCGCCGGCGCGCTTGGCCAGCTTCTTGCCGCCGGGCATCGTCACCAGCGGGACGTGGCAGTAGACGGGCAGCTCCCAACCCAGTGCAGCGTAAATCAGGATGCGCTTGGGCGTGGAGGGAATCCAGTCGTCGCCGCGGATGACGTGGGTGATCTGCATCATGTGGTCGTCGACCACGACGGCCAGGTGGTACGTAGGGAAGCCGTCGGACTTGAGCAGCACCTGGTCGTCCAGGCCGGCGTTGTCGAAGATCACGTCGCCCTTGATCTGGTCGTGGACCACCGTCTGGCCGGTCAAGGGGATCTTGAGGCGGATGACGTGCGTTTCGTCGGGGGAGATAGCATCGGGGGGCAGGTCGCGGCAGTGGCGGTCGTACATGATGGGCAGCTTATTGGCGCGCTGCTCGGCGCGCACCTGCTCCAGTCGCTCGGGTGTGCAATTGCAGCGGTAGGCCAGGCCCTTGTCCAGCAGCTGCTGGGCCACCTGACGGTACAGCTCGACGCGCTCGGATTGGATGTAGGGGCCGTAGGCTCCGCCGACGGCGTAGCGGGCGGCATCTTCCACGCCGGAGCGCTGCAATTCCTCCAGACTGGGGCCTTCGTCCCAATCTAGACCCAGCCAGCGCATACCCTCCATGATGGTTTTCACCGTCTGCGGCTTGTAGCGTGTGCGATCGGTATCTTCGATGCGCAGAATGAACTGCCCACCGTGCTGGCGGGCAAAGAGCCAGTTGAAGACCACCGTCCGCACGTTGCC
>JAFGOJ010000410.1 GCA_016926575.1 Anaerolineae bacterium
GCCGCCCGCAAAACCCCCACTCCCCCTCTTTCGCGGCGAAGTGAGGTAACTGCGAAGCGTAGCTGAGCAGTTACGTTCGAACAAGACTAATCGCACAGTTCATCGCTGTCGGGAGAAACCATCATGTCAGATAACGAAGACCGATCGTCGCAATCGCGCCGCACTTCCGATCCGAAACGAGACGACGTAGCGAAAATTATGGCCGAGGCGCAACAGATGTTCGACGAGCTGCCCCAGCAGATGCGGGAGATCAAGCGCTCGCTCGATTCGCTGTCCGGATCGATGCGCGGGCTGCCGCCGCAGATGGAGTCGTTGGGCACGCTGCTGGCGGAGATCGGCAGTGTGCCGGAGGCTGAGGACAGGGCGACCAACGTGCGCCCCGACTGGGCCCTGGAGGCCGACGTGCGCATCGGCAGACTGCTGCACGCCGTCATCTCCGCCGATTTCAACCTGGGGAGCGTCGCTCAGGGGGGGGCCGGCGCGCTCCCGGCCGATATGGTGCAGCCCCGCGGCAGCGCGACGCAGAAGAGTGCGCTCATCCGCTCCATCGAGGTGCGCAAGAGCCGCATTCCAGGCGCACCCAAGGACGCCGAGCGGACACTGCAACTGAAACCCGACGCGAACGTGCCCGTTTCGATACGCGCGGGCCAGTTGGCCTTCGACCTTGCACCGTCGCTGGTGGTTGGCAATCGCTGGCCAGGCGCCGAGCTCCCGGTGGTCTCTGCGACGGACAATGAAATCGTCGTACCGCTGGAGAAGTTCCGGGAAAGGAACCCGTTCGCGATCCAATTTTCCCTGAAACATCAGCCCCAGCGCACCACCGTCGGGCTACGTTTCGTCCCGATCTCTTGACATGACTCCCCTGAAAAAAGGAGAAACAACCACAAAGGACACAAAGAGCACAAAGATTTGTAACTGCTCAGGTTGTGCGCCTGGCAGTTACCCGCCTGGCGCGTCGAAGGAAGAAGATGGGGGTTTTGCGGCGAAGTGAGGTAACTGCGAAGCGTAGCCGAGCAGTTGCAAAGATTTTTGATATTTGCCTTAAGATTCTCTTGTTCTTCGTGCCGGTTCTCGGACAATCTCGCGCAACTCCTTAATCTTTGGGTCTCTGGGATTTCGCGTGGAAGCGGGGCAGATGTGTTTGTTCTCTTTGTGGTTGAAGGCTTTTTTATGAACACTGCACGCCACATCCTGGCCCTGCACGACGCGCTGTGCGCCGAGTATGGAGAGCATCCCTGGCGGCCCGACGACGCGGTGGAGAGCCTCGTCCTGACCATCCTTTCGCAGAACACCAACGACGTCAACCGGGATCGGGCCTTCGCGCAACTGCGCGAACGCTTTCCCACCTGGGAAGCGGTGCGCGACGCGCCGGAAGAGGCAGTCGTCGACGCGGTACGGCCGGCCGGGCTGGCTCCGACCAAAGCGCCGCACATTCAGATCGCCCTGCGTCGCCTGACCGAAGAACAGGGCCGGATCGACCTGGCGTTTCTGGAAGCGTTGAGTGTGGACGAGGCGCGCGAGTGGCTCGTCTCGCTGCCCGGCGTCGGCCCGAAGACGGCGGCGATCGTGCTGCTGTTCGCGTTCGGCAAGCCCGCCTTCCCCGTCGACACGCACGTCCACCGTGTCACCCGCCGGCTGGGCCTCATCCCCGAAACGGCCGGCCGCGAGAAAGCGCACGTCCTGTTGGAGGCGTTGGTGCCGCCGGAAATCTACTATCCCTTCCACCTCAACCTGATCGAACACGGGCGCGCCATCTGTCACGCGCGCACGCCCGAATGCGCACGGTGCGTCGTGCGGAACGTGTGCGCATACGTGGGAAACGAATAGGAGACACGCATTGACAAACAACGACCTGGAACTGATCCTCGTGCGCCACGGACAGACCGACGCCAACGTTGCCAGGCAGTGGGTGGGGCGGCGCGAGACGGCGCTGACCGATCTGGGCCGCGCGCAGGCGCAGGCCGTCGCGCGCCGGTTGGCGGAGCAGACGCCGCGGGCGCACGCCGTGTACACCAGTCCCCTGAGCCGGGCACTGCATACCGCGCAGGCCATCGCGCAGGCATTGGGCGTGGACCCCGTCGTCATCGACGGCCTGCGGGAAATCGATTTCGGCACACTGGATGGGATGACGCTGCAAGAGATGGCGTCGCAGTATCCAGACGTCTACGCGCGCTGGCAGAACAAAACCGACAACGAGTTCACCTGGCCCGGCGGCGAGCGGCGGGCCGACTTTTTCCTGCGCGCCGCTGCAGCCTGCGACGACATCCTCACCCGCCACACGTCTGGAGCAGTCGTCATCGTAGCGCACGGCGGCACGCTGCGCTCCGTGTTGCTGCACCTGCTTCACACGCAGATGGAGATGTGGTGGAAGTATGAGATAAACAACGGCAGCATCACGCGGGTGGTTGTGGAAAACGGCGCGGCGCGACTGGTGGCCCTCAACGACACGGCCCACTTGCCCGCAGAAGCCCCGTGACGGATGCGGCGCGAGCGGCGCAGCTTTCCTTTCGCGCCGTTTTCTGATATGATTGGCGTAGCCACACAACCGAGGAGCAAATATGTCCAAAAAACAAAAGAGCAGCCAAAAGTACCCTCTCCTGGTCTACACCCCCATCTGGGACCGATGGGGCAATCTCGGCGTGTTGGTCGCCATCATCAGTGTGATCTTTTGGATCTTCGCCCCCAAGCTCGGCATCCCGTTATTTGCGGACCCGCTGTTTCGCCACCTGCCCCTGGTGTCGGTGTTCATCGGCCTGCTTATGTTCTTTTACGGGCTTGCCTCGCGCAAGATGGCCTACGTCCAATGCTTCCCCAAATACATTCGTATCCAGACACCCATCTATCCCCTGATGATCTCGTACAAGCGCGTCGAAGACACCCGCCTGGTGCAGGTGTCCAAATCGTTCGACATCAACAAGGAAAAAAAGGCGCGCAACTCGTGGCCCCAAAAATACTGGGGCATGACGGCGATTGCGGTCGACCTCAAGAGCCTGCCGTCGGGCGTGAGCGCGCGTTGGCTGCACCTCTGGTTCGACAAATATCTGTTCAATCCAGAGCGGCTGGGTTTCATACTCATCGTCGACGATTGGACGAATCTTTCCAAAGAGATGGGCGGCTATATGTCTACCCAACGGGTTCAAAAATTGTAGCCAGAGCATGGACAACGTGACGCCCTCTGCTCTCCATTCCCGTCGGCTGATTCGATGGGTCGCCGCGTTCACGGGCATCGTGCTGGGTGCCTATCTGGCCCTGACGCCCGGCGGGCTGCTGGCCAAAGCCGACATGGTGGGCTACGCCGTCTGCCACCGCATCCCCTCGCACTCCTTTTTCGTGGGGGGCAGGCAGTTGCCGCTCTGCGCGCGGTGCAGCGGCACGTTCCTGGGTGCGCTGACCGGGCTGTTCGGGCAGGCGGTCGTGTTGAAGCGCCGCCGCGACTCGGGACTTCCGCCCATACCGATTGTGATCCTGCTGGTGGCCTTCATCGGCATCATGGGAGCCGACGGCTTGAACTCCTACCTGACCCTGATCCCCGGCGCGCCCTATCTCTACGAGCCGCAGCAATGGCTGCGCATTATCACCGGTTCCCTCAACGGGCTGACCCTCAGCGCATTGATCTACCCGATCTTCAACCTGAGCTTCTGGCGCCGGCCCGCGCCGACGCCCGCCGTCCGCAACCTGCGCGACGTGGGCATCCTGCTGCTGCTAGAAGCGGCGATGGTGACGTTGGTGATGATCGGATGGACGCCGCTGCTCTTCCCCCTGGCCGTGTTGAGCGCGCTGGGGGTGCTGACGATGCTGACCTTCGTCAACACGGTATTGGTAATGATGGCGACCGGGTGGGAGAATCGCTACCAATCGCTGCGGGAAGCAGCACCGCCGCTCCTGCTCGGGTTCAGCCTGGCACTGCTCCAAGTGGGTGCCATCGACGTGTTGCGCTACCTCGCCACCGGCACCTTGAACGGATTTCCGGGACTTTCGTAAAGGAGGTGTACCTTGAAAGAACTGACCGAATTGGCTTTGGATACCGCGCAGGCACGCGGCGCGACGTACGCAGACGTGCGCGTGGTGCAGCGCCACACCCAGCAGGTGGCCGTGCGCAACGGCGCAGTGAGCGACCTGGTTGAAGTGGAGACGCTGGGATTTGGCGTGCGCGTCGTTGCCGATGGCGCGTGGGGCTTCGCTGCCAGCTCGCGCCTCGAGCGCCCCGAAGTGGAACGCGCGGCCGCCGAAGCAGTGGCCATCGCCCGCGCCAGCGCCACCGCCGGCGGCAGCCCGGTCGACCTCGGCGCTCCCGAAGCCCACGTCGATACCTACCGCACGCCGTGCCAGATCGACCCCTTCAGCGTGCCCGTGGACGACAAGATTGGGCTGCTGCTGGCCGCCGACGCGGCCATGCGCCGCGTCTCCGGCGTCCGCGTGACCGAAGGCGCGCTGGTCGCCTGGCGGGAGAACAAAACCTTCGCCAGTACCGAAGGGGCCTTCATCGAGCAGGAACTGATCGAAACCGGCGGCGGCATCGTCGCCTACGCCGTGCAAGGCAGCGAGATTCAACAACGCTCCTACCCCAACTCCTTTGCGCGCGACCAGTGCACCGGCGGGTGGGAGACGATTGTGGAGATGGACCTGCCCGGCAACGGCGAGCGCCTCGCCGGCGAAGCGGTAGCGCTCCTCACCGCCCCGGCCTGCCCGTGCCAGGTGACCACGCTGATCCTCGGCGCGACGCAGCTCGCGCTCCAGGTGCACGAGTCGTGCGGCCACCCCACTGAGCTGGACCGCGTCTTCGGCACCGAAGCCGCCTACGCCGGCACCAGCTTCCTCACCGTCGACAAGCTGGGCACCTTCCGCTACGGCTCGCCCATCGTCAACCTGACCGCCGACGCGACGATCCCCGGCGGCCTGGGCACCTTCGGTTACGACGACGAGGGCGTTCCGGCCCAACGCGTCCCGCTGGTGCGCGAAGGCATCTTCGTCGGCTACCTCAGTTCGCGCGAGACGATGGCGCAACTGGCGCGGCTGCGCGGCGAAGACCCGGCCCGCGCGCGCTCCGGCGGCGCGATGCGCGCCTCCGGGTGGGACCGCATCCCCCTGGTGCGGATGACCAACGTCAACCTGGAGCCCGGCGAGTGGACGTTCGAGGACCTGGTCGCCGATACGGACGACGGCATCTATATGGAAATGAACCGCAGTTGGTCCATCGACGACAAGCGGCTCAACTTCCAGTTCGGCACGGAGGTCGCCTACGAGATCAAAGGTGGGAAGATGGGCCGCCTGCTCAAGAACGCGCTCTACTCCGGCATGACGCCCCAATTTTGGGGCGGCTGCGATGCGATCTGCAACGCCGACCACTGGCGCGTGTGGGGCACGCCCAACTGCGGCAAAGGGCAGCCCAGTCAGATAGCACACACCGGGCACGGCGCAGCCCCCGCCCGCTTCCGGAACGTGCAGGTCGGCGTGCGATAGGAGGCGAAACGATGGCCGAAGACTTGAGGGTATTACGCGGCAAGAAAGGGATGACCCTCGCACAACTGGCGTCCAAGACCGGCATTTCGATTCAGGCGCTCCAGACCTACGAAACCGGCGCACAGATCATCCCCTACGGCGATTTGAAACGCCTGGCAAAGGCGCTGTACGTAGAAGAATGGGACATCAACCCGCGCTCCACGCTCCCGCCTCCGGGCACAGAACCGCCGTCCGAAGATAAAGAAGAAGCACAGCCCGCGCGGAAGGACAAGAAACCTCCGAAGGAGAAAAAGGAGAAAAAAGAACCACGCGTTTCCCCACCGGCGCGGGAATCGCAAATCAAGCATCTACTTCAGTTGGCCGCCCACTTCGAGATAGACCGCAGCGCGTTGGAAGCCGAGATCGGCAAGCCGCTGGAAGCGCTGACGCAGCTAGAAGCCCGCCATTGGAACAGCCACTTTTCACAGCGCATCGCCGAAACAAAGCCGCCCAAGCCGGCCATCGACCGGCGGCGGGCGCACCTGCCGGAAGGCGTGGACGGGTTCGAGATGCGCTACCTCGACGAGGTGAAGGAAGCCGGCGACGTGCTGACCTTCACCCTGTTCGACCGGACGACGGTGGCCGGGCAGTTGGTCGGGTACGGTGCCTACAACATCACCATCCGCCAGGGCGATGGAACGGAGGTGAGTCTCAACAAGCTCGCCATCGCCTATTACCGCCGCGCGGGAGGTGGGACATGAGCCTGGGGGACGAATTGCGCTACTTGCGCGCGCTGCGCGGCGGCCCCGCGCTCGAAGAGGTCGAAGCGGCCATCGAAGTGCCGCGCGGCACGATGTGGAAGATCGAACAGCGCTACCGCCGCATGGGCGAGGACGACGACCTCCTGGCCCGCCTGGCCGACTATTACGCAGTTCCCCTGGCAGACCTGCAGTTCCACCGCGAGCGGTACCGCAAGGCGCTCAGCGCCGTCTTGCACGCAGCTCAGAAGAGCGGCGCGGCAGCTTCTTTCCGGCTGCGCACCGGCGAAACCGTACACGGGCGCGTGACGTGGTGGGACCTGGCCTCGTTCGGGCTGCAGGTCCCCGGACAGCCGTTGATCGTTGTGCAGCGGCACGCAGTGATCGATTGGGAGGGCAGTGAATGATCGGTGAACAAGAGATTCGACGGATCGGCGAGCGCGTGCTGCGCGCCTCCGATGCAGATGAAACTGAAGTGGTGTTCTTTGGGTTGGAGGAGCGACTGACACGCTTCGCCAACAACGTGATTCACCAGAACGTGTCGGAGAGCGACGCGTCGGTCGTCGTGCGCGCGGCGGCAGGGAAACGCGTCGGCGCGGCAACGACCAACGATTTGACCGACGCGGGACTGGAGCGCGTCACAGCGGCCGCGCTGGCCGCGTGCCGGCTCGCCGCGCAGCCGGAGGACCCGGACTACCCGGGTATGCCTGAACCGGTGGCGGTCGAGCCGGTCGACGCGTTCGACGCGTCGACCGCCGCCTATACCCCCGCCGACCGTGCGCGGGACGTAGGCGCGGTGTGCCGGCGGGCTGCAGAGGCGGGCTGCAACGCCTCCGGTGCGTTTCGCACCGCCGTCCACGAGTTCGCCGTACTCAACAGCCACGGCCTCTTCGCCTACCACCCCGCTACCGTCGCCGATCTGACCACGGTGGTGATGACCGCAGACAGCGCAGGTTACGCCGCCGGCGCGGCCTGGCAGGTGGGTCAGGTCGACGTGGGCGCGCTGGGCGACGAGGCGATTGCCGGAGCGCTGCGCGGCCGGAATCCGCAAGCCCTGGAGCCAGGGGCCTACCCGGTGGTGTTGGCACCCTACGCTACGCAGGACATCGTCGATTTTGTGACGATGGGAGCGAGCGGGATGATGGTGGCCGAGGGGCGCAGTTGGATGCCCGGCCGTGAGGGACAGACGGTGATGTCGCCCCGCGTGTCGCTGTGGGACGACGGGCGCGACCCGCAGGGCTGGCCGCTGCCCTTCGATTTCGAGGGCATGCCGCGGCAGCGGGTGGAGATCGTGCGCCAGGGCGTCGTCGGCAGCGCGGTCTACGACCGACGCTGGGCAGCGAAGACGGGGAAAGCAGCGACTGGGCACGCGCTGCCGCCGTACAACCCGTTCTCACCGTGGCTCAACGCGAGCCGGCTCGGCCCGTTTCCCATGCATCCGGCCATGGGGCCAGGCGAGCACACGGTCGAGGAGATGATCGCCGCCACCGAGCGCGGGCTCTACATCACGCGCTTCCACTACACGCGCACCGTCCACCCGCGCGAGGTGGTCGTCACCGGGCTGACGCGCGATGGCGTGTTCCTGATCGAAGGTGGAGAGATCACCACGCCGGTGAAGAACTTACGCTTCACCCAAAGCTACATCGAGGCGCTGGCAAACGTAGAGATGGTGGGGCGGGACGTCCATCGCGAGCGGCCGAACTTTTCGGTGGGGAGAGCACCGGCGTTGAAAATTGCGGCCTTCAACTTCACCGGCGTGACGACGTTCTGAGCACGTCTCAAATCGCCGCGCGGGGTTGGACAACGTCGCGGATTTCCTGGATCAGATAGTCGGAGCCGATGTCCTTCAAGAGGTAACGCGAAGCGCCCGCCGCCAGGGCTTCCTTCTTCTCCTGAGCGTTGGGGTAAGACGTGAGGACGACGACGTAAGTGTAGGCGCACTCTTCCTGCAAGCGACGCAGCGCGGCCATCCCCTCGTTGTCGGAGCGCTTGGTCTCCAGCAGGACGACGTCGGCCGACCGTTCGGCGGCGATGCGGATACCTTCCTGCCAGGAGCCGGTGCGGCCAACGACGTCTACCTCGCCCGAGGACTGAAGTCGGTTCTCCAGAGCCTGGCACACCGTCTGATGTTCGTCGATGATGAGTACCCTTAACTTTCGCACGGTTTCCCTCTTCGTACACAAGTATAGCGAAGAGGGGCCGTGCGGTTTAGTGTCATCCGTCCGTGATTACTCCTGACATTCGTAATCGGGAGCAGACAGGTATCTCACACCGGCGGCGAGCACGGCGCACAATCCCAGAACGTAGGCGATGCACCCCCAACCGATCCCGGTGGGCGCGTTGTACAGCACGTCGACCAGCGCGCGGACGCGCCAGAACTGGAGCAGGGGCAGGACGAGACCGGCAATTCCCGCCAGCAGCGCCAATCCGCCCACGACCCGGCGCGGCACGCGGCGCGCCAGCGGGCTGAGCCCGGCCAGGAGACACGCCCCTACCGACAGGACGAGCTGCCCGCGATACTCGGGGTCGCGATAGGCGGTGAGAACTTGCGGGTAGGGGGGAATGGCGGTCAGGGCGATGAGGGCCCCGACGACGGGGAACAGCCAGCGCGCAACGCGGCCCGGGCACGCCATCACGGCCGGGAGCGCCGCCAGCAGCACGGCACACAGCGCGAGCGGCAGCAGGAACGCCTCGCGTAGCAGGGGGACGGCCCCCTCGCGCACGCCGGGCAGGTACTTGACCACTTCGAAGAGGTCGAAAGCGCTGATGCGCAGGCCCGCCGCGCGGTGGGGAACCCAGGGTGCGACCGCCCCTACGATCCCCGCCGCCGCGCCGACGCCCCAGAGCAGCGCCGGAAGACGTCGTTTCACACTGCTCACGGGAGAGCGATCCGCCCGTAGAAGAGGGGCAGCGGGTCCACTGCCTGCGGGCCGATGATGTGGGCCGCCAGGAGGCGCTCTCGCGCCTCCGCCAGCCGCTGCGCGTCGTTGGCGTGGAGAGTGAGCAGGGGCGCGCCCCGGCTGACCCGGTCGCCCACTTTGACGTGCGTCACGACGCCCACGGCGTGGTCCAGCGCGTCGCCTTTCTTGGCCCGCCCGCCACCGAGAGCCATCACGGCCAGGCCCACCTGGGCCGCGTCGACGCGCTGTAGAAAGCCGTCGGCGGGCGCGGGGAGCGGCTCGACGAGGCGAGCCTGCGGTAGACGTTCGGGGTGTTCGACGGTGGGCACGTCGCCGCCCTGGGCCGCGATGAGGGCGGTGAACTTCTCCCACGCCGCCCCAGAGGTGATGGCCTGCGCCGCCAGCGCGCGCGCGGCGTCCAGGTCGCCGGCTCGTTCGACCAGCAGCAGCATCTCGGCTACGACTTCGATGCAGTGCGCGTAGAAGTCGGGCGGGCCGCCGCCGCGCAGGGTGTCGATGGCCTCGCGCAGCTCCAGGGCGTTGCCGACGGCCCACCCCAACGGCTGGTTCATGTCAGAGAGCAGCGCCACGATGCGCCGCCCCAGGCTCCGCCCGATGCGCACCATCGTCTCGGCCAGGACGGTCGCCTCGGCCACCGTTTTCATGAACGCGCCGCTGCCCACTTTGACGTCGAGCACGATGGCGTTGGCTCCGCCGGCGATCTTCTTGCTCATCACCGACCCAACGATAAGCGGCAACGCAGGGACGGTGGCGGTCACGTCGCGCAGGGCATACAGCTTGCCATCGGCGGGGGCCAGGTCGGCCGACTGGCCGGTGAGAACGATGCCGATACGTCTGAGCTGGTCCTTGAACGCCTGCGTGGTGTGGTCGGAACGGTAGCCAGGGATCGATTCGAGCTTGTCCAGCGTGCCGCCGGTGAACCCCAGCCCGCGCCCCGACATCTTGCCCACCGGCAGGCCCAGCGCGGCGAGGGTGGGGGCGGCCACCAGGCTGACCTTGTCGCCGACGCCACCGGTGGAGTGTTTGTCGACCACCAGCGGGGCGACGTCGCTCAGGTCGAGCACGTCGCCGGAATGGGCCATCGCCAGGGTGAGATGCTCCGTTTCCCGGTCGGTCATGCCGCGCAGGTAGATGGCCATCAGCCAGGCGGAGGCCTGGTAATCGGGGATTTCGTCTCGGGTGTAGCCCTGGATGAAGAAAGAGATTTCCTCGGCGGTCAATTCGCCACCGTCGCGTTTTTTGGCGATCACATCGACAGCTCTCATCGCGTCCTCCTGTGGTCTATTCCGAAAATAGACCGTCTCGATGTAGGGCGGGTTTCTTACCCGCCGACCAGCGGTTACCAGGACTTTGCGGTAGGGCGCAGCATGCTGCGCCCCTACCGCCCCTGCACCCCGCCGGGGAAACGGGTAACGGGTAAACC
>JAFGOJ010000411.1 GCA_016926575.1 Anaerolineae bacterium
CCCCGCCGGGGAAACCTGCGGTTTCCCCGGACCCCTTCCGCAAATGGGTTCCGGTCAACGCGCCTGTAGGGGCGACGCATGCGTCGCTCTACAGGCGATTTTCGTTCATCGGTGGCGAGCACCAGATCATGGGTTCTACTTCGAAAATAGCACGTACCCGATCGTCATGCCCGCGCAAGCGGGCATCCATCCGTGCGCTAACTGGATTCCCGCTTGCGCGGGAATGACGCTCTTGAACGAACCGTGCGCCCATTTTCGTTTATCGGTTGTGAGCAAAGCGATCATGGGTTCTACTTCGAAGGAGGGCGGGCCGTGAGGATGTAGCCGCTGCCGCGCACGCTGTGAATCAACGCCGGGTGGGCGGGGTCGCGCTCCAGTTTCTGGCGCAGGCGGTGAATGTGGGAGCGAACGAAGACGCGGGCGTCCCGTTCGTCCATCTCACACCCGCGCAGATGGCGCACCAACTCGCTGCAAGCGATCACGCGCTCGCTGTGTTCGATCATGTAGGAGAGGATGTCGAACTCGGTGGCGGTCAAGGTGACCGGCTCGCCGTCCAGAACGACGAGTTGGCGGGTGAGGTCCATCGTGATCCCGTAGACCTGCAAGAAGCGCTTTTGGGGGGGCGGGGTGGGGGGCGAGGGCGTGTCCGCCGATTTGAGGGTGCTCAACGCCCGTTCGAGCAGGGCCACGGGGTCTTCTTGCCCCAGGCGGCGCTGCCGTTCGGTCAGCCCGGCCTCCACGGCCCGCACGATGTCCTGGATGGGCGTGGGCTTGAGCAGGTAGTCGAACGCGCCGTGCCGGATGCCGGTGATGGCCGAGTCCAATGTCCCATACCCGGTCAGGATGATGAAGATCGTGTGCGGGGCGGTGGGCCGCGCGACCTTGAGCACCTCGTCTCCGTTGATGCCCGGCATATTCAGATCGAGAATCACCAGGTCGAACGGGTGGGTGTTGATCAGGTTCAGCGCCTCCTGGCCCGAGGCTGCCGTGGTCACCTGGTAGCCCAGGCGCTTGAACAGCCCGTCCATCGAGCGCCGCAGCGCCTCTTCGTCGTCGGCGATGAGCAGCCGCGCGTTCGGGAAGGACGATGGCGTGGTCAGCGTCTGCCGCTCTGTCATCGTTACGGGTTCGCTTGGACCGGCAGCCGGACGGTGAAGGTCGAACCGCCGCCGAGGGCGCTTTCCACCGTGATGGTGCCCTGGTGGCGCGTGACAACGTTGTAGCTGACGGCCAGGCCCAGGCCGGTGCCGCCCTCTTTTGTGGAGAAGAACGGTTCGAAGATGCGGTCCACGTGGTCGGGGGGGATGCCGTGTCCGGTGTCGGAGAACGTGGCCACCAGCCACCCGTCTTCCGAGAGCTGGGTAGAGACGCGCAGCGTGCCCCCATCGGGCATCGCGTCGACGGCGTTGAGCAGCAGGTTGAGGAACACCTGCCCCAACTCGCCGGGGATCGCCACGATGTAGGGCAGACCGGGCATCAGGTTCTGTTGCAGCGCGACGTGCCGGTGTTGGAGGAACTTCGCGGAGAGGGCCAGCACCTTTTTGATCACGTCGTTCACGTCCGTCGGGCGCATCTCGCGCTGCGGGCGGCGCGCGAAGTCCAAAATCCGCCCGACCATGCTGATCAGCCGCTCGACTTCTTCGTCGGCCATTTCGAGGTACTCGGCCTGCTCATCCGGCTCCATGGGGAAGGAGATCATCAGTTGCAGGCTGTTGTGGATCGCCTGGAGCGGGTTGTTGATCTCGTGGGCCATCGAAGCGGCCAGCCGGCCGGTGGCGGCCAATTTTTCGCTCTGCACGAGCTGGCTTTGCGACTGCTCGACCAGCTTGCGCTGCTCCCGCTCCGCCTCGAACAAGCGCGCGTTTTCGATGGCTGAGGCGGCCGACGCGGACAGAGCGCTCAATAGCTCCAGGTCGTGCTCGTTGAAGTGCCCGTCCTGCTTGTTCAGTGCTTCGATGACCCCGATGGTGCGCTCCTTGTACGTCAGCGGCACGGCCAAGATCGAATGCGTGTTCAGGCCGGTCATGTGGTCGATGGCGTTGTAGAAGCGATTGTCCTTGGGCGCCTTTCGAACCAGGGCCGGGCGACCTTCGCGGAAGACCCATCCCGCCACGCCGCTCCCGGCCGGTATGTGGTTTCCGACCAGTTCTGCCGCGGCCGGGCCGACGGTGGCGGCGAAGATCAGTTTGTCGACGCCCGGTTCGTGCAGCAGCACCGAGGCGGCCTCCACGCTCAGCATGGCCTGCGCCTCGCGCATCACCAGTTCCAGCACGGCGTCCAGCTCCAGAGTCGACGTGATCGCCTGCCCGGTCTTGTTCAGCGCGACCAATTCCCGCGCGCGGCGTTGGGCCTCTTCGTAGAGCCACGCGTTTTCCACTGCCATACCGATCTGGTCGCTGATGGCCCGCAGCAGTTGGACGCTCGCCTCGTTGATCGGGGTGTCGGGCGTCAGCCATACGTTCAGCACGCCGAGCACTTCTCCGCGCGCCTTGAGCGGGATGCAGATGTCTTGGTGCGCGAGACCCTCCGCCGTAACGCGCGTGTGCCGTGCGTCTGTGGGGTGGCTGGCGATCACAACCTCGCCGCTGCTGGCCGCCTGCCCGCACAGGCATTCGCCGCACGCGATGGGGTCGCTGAAGCAGGGGAAATCGTCCGGCATCCCCTGCTGGACGGCAAGACGGAGGAGCATGTCGTCGTTGTCCAGCAAGAAAATGGCACATCGTGCGCCGTTTTGGAGCAGGTCCAGGTGCAGCACGGCGTCCAGCGCGTCTTTGAGGATCTGGTTGAGGTTGAGCGACCGGTTGATGGTGGCCGCGATTTTGTTCAGCGTGGCCAGCTCCTTGTTGCGGCGGGCGATCTCTTCCTCCGCGTGTTTGCGTTGCACCGCGTAGCGCATCGCCCGCACCAGCAGATTGCCGTCTACTTCACCTTTGACCAGGTAATCCTGCGCGCCTTCCCGCACGGCCCGCATCGCCAGCTCCTCGTTGTCGAGGCCGCTCAGGACGATCATCGGCACCTCTGGCGCCTGGGCGTAGGCTTCGGCGAAGGTCTGGAACCCACGGCTGTCGGGCAGCGAGAGATCGAGCAGGATGACGTCGATGCCGTGTTCGGCCAGGTGCGCCAGGCCGTCCGAGAGCCGGTTGACCCATTCCAGATGGCAGGCGTTCCCGGCCACGACGCGGATCATCTCTTGAATCAGGCGTGCTTCGGCCGGGTTGTCTTCGATGAGTAGGACGTCCATAAAGCTCCTGCTTAGCCGGTGATCAGCGTCTCGTTCCCACTCGGTGGCAACTGGGCGATGCGCTGCCAGAATTCCTTGATCGATTTCACGACGTCGAAGAACTCCCACACGTCGATGGGCTTGGTGATGTAGCAGTTGGCGTGACGGTCGTAGGCTCTCCGAATATCATCCTCGGAAGACGAGGTGGTCAAAACGACCACGGGGATGTGTTTCGACGCCGGGTCGGTCTTGATCACTTCCAACACCTCCAGCCCATTCTTCCTGGGCAAGTTGATGTCCAGGAGGATCAGGTCGGGTTGCGGAGCGTTGGCGAACGCCCCTTCGTGCCGGAGGAACGCGAGCGCCTCGATGCCGTCCTTTGCCACGTACAGGGCATGGTCGATGGCGTTCTCTTTGAGAGCTTCTATCGTCAAGCGCACGTCACCGGGGTTGTCCTCCACCATCAAAATGGTGATGGGCCGTTCGGCCTGCCGGTGTGAGCTCATTCGGACACCGCCGGCAGGGTGAAGTAGAACGTCGCGCCGTTCCCCGGTTCGGACTCTGCCCAGATGCGGCCGTTGTGCCGCTCGATGATCTTCTTGCAGACCGCCAGGCCGATGCCGGTGCCGGGATATTCTGTCTGCGTGTGCAGGCGCTGGAATATCTCGAAGATGCGCTCGCTGTGTTTGGGGTCGAACCCGATGCCGTTGTCGTGCACTGCAAAGAGCCACTCGCTGCCCTGCCGGCTGGCGGAGATGTGGACGTGCGGCGGCGCGTGCGCGTCGTCTGCAGGCGGGGGTTGGAACCGGATGGCGTTGCTGACCAGGTTCTGGAAAACCTGGCTCAGTTGCAGGTCGTCGGCCATCACGGTGGGCAGGCGGGCGGATTCGATCTTGACCTGGCTTTCTTGAATGGCGACCTGCAGGCCAGATAGGGCCCGCTCCAGAATGGCCTGTGCGTCCACCGGTTCGAGGTCTTTGCCCTTGATGCCGACCTGCGTGTAGGCCAGCAGGCCCTTGATCATTGCCTGCATGCGCTTGGCCCCATCGACGACGTAGGCGATGAACTCGTCGGCCTCCTCGTCCAACTGCCCCTCATAGCGCTGGGCCAGCAGTTGCGTGTAGCTGCCGACCACGCGCAGAGGCTCTTGCAGGTCGTGGGAGATGATGTAGGCGAATTGGCGCAGCTCGTCGTTGGAGCGTTCCAACTCCGCCGCCTTCTTCGCCAGGGCCTGCTCTGCCGCGACACGCTCCGCAATCTCCCGCTGTGCTTGCTCGAACAGCCGCGCGTTTTCGAGCGTCACCGCGACTTGTGCGGCCAGGGTGGAGAGCAGCGCGACGTCGTTCGGGCCGAAGGCATCGGCGGCGGAACTGGCGACGTTCAGCGCCCCAATCACCACCGATTTCACCGTCAGCGGCACGGCCAGTTCCGAGCGCGTGGCGGGAGTGATGGGCGTATAGGCGGCGTCTGCTGCCAGGTCGGGGATGTAGAACCGTTCGGATTGGGCCACCGCTGCCACTGCCACGTTCCCGGCGGCGTTCAGGGGGAGCTTGAACGCCGCGTCCAGCGGCGTGCCGCGCGTGACCAGCGGATAGAGCGCTGTGCGCGTGTCGTTCAGCAGCCACAGCCGCGATTCCTCGGCGTCCAGCATGCGCCCGATGATGTCCAGCACCGCTTCGCCGATTTGAGCGACGCTCAATGCCAGGGTCATCTCGCGGCTGAAGGCGTGAATGGCGTTCAGCCGCGCTTCCAGGCGCTGTTTTTCCAGCGCGCGCTTGACGACGGCACGGATGTCGTTGACGTGGAACGGTTTGACGATGTAGTCGTACGCGCCGAAACGCAGCGCCTCGACCGCATTGCGGACGGATGCGTAGCCGGTCAGCACGATGATCTCCGTGCCGGGCAGCCGCCCTTCCAGGCGTCTGAGGATTTCGATCCCGCTCATCTCGGGCAGCATCAGGTCCAATACCACCACCTGGAACGCTCCCGACGCGATCAATTCCAGCGCTTGCTTGCCCCGCGCGCTGAACGTCAGTTGGATGTCCAAAGACGCCAGGCAATCCCGTAGCAGGTCTTGGATCGTCAGGTCGTCGTCTACGATCAGGACGTTGTTGTCTTGACTGCCCATGTCTATCTCCGCGTGCGCCAGAACACGCTCTATCTCAGGCTACAGGCAGGGTGAAGGTGAAGCGGCTGCCCACGCCGTCTGGGCCATCGTGTACTTCGATGCGCCCGTCGTGGGCTTCGACCGCCATTTTGCAGAACGCCAGGCCGAGCCCCGA
>JAFGOJ010000412.1 GCA_016926575.1 Anaerolineae bacterium
ACCTTTCGGTGGAAGAACAATCGATGCTGGCGGGCGAGCAGGGTCGCGCTACGCAGAAGGCGATGGAGATTCTGGTGGGGCTGGGCACGGTCTACGGTGCCGAACGGATGGTGGCGGTGACCTCGGTGCAGGTGGCCGGGGTGAGCTACGACAACCTGGGCGAGGCCGGTCTCCACTTCCTGAGCGAGCTGGCGGCCGGCGGAGGGCGGGCGCGCGTACTGGCGACGCTCAACCCGGCCGGGATGGACGTCGAGAACTGGCGCGCATTGGGCATCGACGCGGCGTTTGCAGAGAACCAATTGCGCGTGCTGGACGCCTTCGCGCGTATGGGCGTGGTCACGACGTGCACCTGCACGCCCTATCTCTCCGGCAACGTGCCGCACTTCGGCGAGCACGTGGCGTGGGCGGAGAGCAGTGCCGTGTGTTACGCCAACTCGGTCATCGGGGCGCGCACCAACCGGGAGGGTGGGCCGAGCGCGCTGGCGGCGGCGCTGACCGGGCGCACACCCTGCTACGGCTACCATTTGGACGCGGTACGCGCGCCGGAGGTGACCGTCGTGGTCGACGCGGCCCTGGACGACACCAGCGACTTCGGCGCGCTGGGGAAGGCGCTCGGCGAGCGGCTGGAGGCGCGCGGGCGGCGCGCAGTGCCGTTCGTGCGGGGCATCGCGCGGGCCTCGGTGGAGCAGTTGAAGGCGTTCTGTGCCAGCGTGGCCACCTACGGCGGCACGGCGTTGTTCCACATGGAAGGCATCACGCCCGAGGTGCTCCGGTTCGACGCGCCCACAGAGACCATCGTCATCGACCGGGCCGAGGTCGACGCGGCGCGGCGGGTGCTAACCACGGCGTCGGCGGACGATGTGGACTTCGTCAGTTTGGGGTGCCCGCACCTTTCCATCAAAGAGATTGCGCGGATTGCGGAACTGTTGGAGGGGCGGCAGGTTACCAAGGAGTTTTGGATCACCACGGCCCGCCCCACGAAGAAGATGGCCGACGTGATGGGCTACACCGCCACCATCGAAGCCAGCGGGGCCAAGTTCGCCACCGACACGTGCTGCGTCGTCGCGCCGATCCGGGGCCGGTTCGTGGCCCTGGCCACCGACAGCGCCAAGGCCTGCTACTACGCGGATGCCAAGAACCGTTTCAAGACGCGGCTCTTGTCGTTCGACGAGGTGGTGGCGGAGGCGCTGCGATGAGGTTGGAGGGGCGGCGCATCTATCCGGGGCGCGTGGAGGGGGAGGTGCTGGCGACGAGCATGGGCATCTCCTTCTTCGGAGGCGTCGATCCTGAGACCGGCGTGGTGGTGGAACGGGGGCACGCGCTGGAGGGGCAGTCGATCAGCGGCAAGGTGCTGGTTTTTCCCACCGGCAAGGGCTCGACGGTGGGCTCGTATACCTTGTATCGGCTGAAGTTGGGCGGGAAAGCACCCCTGGCGGTCGTCAACCGCGAGTGCGAGACGATCACGGCCGTCGGCTGCATCATCGCCGAGATTCCGTGCCTCGATCGGGTGCCCATCGAGCGGTTGGAGACGGGGATGTGGGTGGTGGTGGATG
The DNA here is from genome assembly GCA_016926575.1 of Anaerolineae bacterium. Classification (GTDB taxonomy): domain Bacteria; phylum Chloroflexota; class Anaerolineae; order B4-G1; family DUEL01; genus JAFGOJ01. The sequence continues at coordinate 1,554 of JAFGOJ010000412.1, forward strand.
CGGGTGAAGGAACCGTCGATCTATTCGAGGAGGTGGTGTGATGCGCGTCCGTCCTGTTGCAGACCGGCGTGATATGCGGGCTTTCGTGGACCTTCCGTACCGGTTATACCGGGACGATCCCGTCTGGGTGGCTCCTTTGCGCGACGAACAGCGGAAACAGTTCGATCCGCGGCACAACCCCCTGCTCGATCATTGTGAGTGGCAGTTGTTCTTGTTGGAGGACGCGGGGCAGGTCGTCGGGCGCATAGCGGCGTTCATCGACACCCTGGCGGTGGATTTTTGGAAGGAGCGCATTGGTCTGTTCGGGTACTTCGAGTGCATCCGGAACGCAGAGGGTGCGCGGATGTTGCTCGAGGCCGCCCGCGAATGGCTGCGGGCGCGCCACTGCACGGCTATGCGCGGGCCGTGGAGTTTCGTTTCGCAGGAGTGGGGCATGGTTGTGGAGGGCTTCGCGCCTCCTCCGGTGATCATGGCACCTTACAACCCGGCGTATTACAACGCGTTTCTGGTCGATTTCGGGCTGGACAAAGTGAAGGATTTGGTGTGCTGGTACATCTCGGCGGCGGAAGGGTACGACATTCCCCCGCGCATCTTGCAACTGACGGATGCTGTGGCGCGGCGGTACGGCGTGCGCGTGCGTCCGCTGGATATGCGCTGCTACGATCGAGAGGTGCAGACGCTGATCGAACTCTCCAACGCCAGCATCATCGACAATTGGGGTTACTCGCCGGTGACCGAGGCCGAGGTGCAGGCGATGGCGCGCGACTTGAAACCGGTCATCCAGCCGAAGGGCGTGTTGTTCGCTGAGGATCGCGAGGGGCGGCCGATTGGGTTCGCCATTGCACTGCCCGACGTCAATGCGCTGATCAAGGGTCTTGACGGGCGCTTGTTCCCCGTAGGTCTGCTCAAGTTGTTGTGGGGCATTCCGCGCCTGCGGCAGTATCGTATGTTTGCTCTGGGCGTCATCCCCGAGTACCAGGGCAAAGCCGTCGACAGCCTCATCTATCGCGCACTGTACGAGTCGCTCTACACGCCCGACCTTTGGATGGAGATCAATTACGTACTGGAAGACAACTGGCCGATGATCAACGGCATCGCGAAGCTCGGCGCCAGGCCCCTGCGGCGCTACCGGGTGTACGAGATGGGGATCGGGTAGGCGCCCGCATCTGGGAGAGCAGCGCAAGGCGCTACTCTTTCTGCACCACAGGTACGTATACGCGATACGGTATTTGGGCCGAGAGCGGACCGTAGAGTGTGGTGCCGTCGATGCTGATGTCCTCCAACCAGTAAAAGTAGGTTTCTCCCACGCTCACGTTTTCGTCGACGAACGAGTAGTGAGTGCCCCACAGGCCGCCAAGTGCCTCGCAGGCGATGCGCGTGGGGTTGAGTTGCACGCGCTCCCCATCAGGGGACCCGGCGCGGTAGAGATCGAACCCCAGGCATTCGAGCTCCAGAGCCGTTTCCCATTCTAGAAGGACGACGTCGGCCTGGGGTGTAGCAGTGAACGCGCTCAACGTGACTGCGGTAGGGGCAGGCTGGGGAGCAAAGTTGACGGTCTTATCTCCCCCGCCCGCGCTGATGCGTGCCTGGAGCGGCCCGGCCCAGAACGGATCGCCGGTCAACGGGGTGCGCGCCTCGGCGTAGAAACACAGCCCTCCGGCCGGAATATCTGTGTTTGGCGTGCCGTCACAATCCGAATCAATGTTCACGAACATCGTCGTCACGATCTCATCGAAGCAGTTGCCGGTGGTGCAGGGAACCGCCACGTCTCTGGAGAGAACGACGAACGTGCCGCCTTCGTATGGAGTGATGGCCGTCTGCGGCGGGTAGTTAAGATCGGCGTTGTCGAAATCGCCATCCCCGTCCCGATCGCAAGAGACCAACTGCCAGGCCCGTGATTCCTGGAACCCTGGCGCGCCCAGTGGCGCATCGTCGGTGTGATAGAGGCCGTATTCCATTTGCCCGGCCCACTGTGTTGCCCCGCCGCCTGGGCATGCTTCTGTGACCAATGGGTTAGGGTGCTCGGTGGGGTATACATATCTGTCGAAGTTAAGTTGGTGCAGGAAAGAAACCCACGACCCATCGAAGGCGACCACGATGTTGCTGTTTTGAAACTTGTCGGCCACTTGATCCCAGGCGTACACCACGCTCGTTGCTTTGAGTTCGGCGCGGGCGATACCGGAGGTCAACAGTACGAGGCACGTTAAGACGAGGGCTGAGCCCACAAGGCGAAAAGACTGTTTCATCTTGAACCACTCCTAAGTTTTACGTCCTTCCGATGCGGGTGAACGATCTTGGGATCGAAGGCAAGAGCTACGTTTCGTGTAACTATCCACGAACTGTGTGATCGGAAGCACGTGCATTCAGGTATTATTGTAATAGATAGTCGTATAAGCCAAGTAAGATAAAGATTAAAGGATGTTTAGAGATAACTGCTCAGGCTGTGCGCCTGGCAGTTACAATCTTGGCGCGTCAAAGGGAGAAGTGGGGGTTTTGCGGGCGGCTTCGCCGC
>JAFGOJ010000413.1 GCA_016926575.1 Anaerolineae bacterium
AGTCGCCGGACATGTCAAACCGCATCACGACCAGCTCGCCAATGCTGGCTTTCGCGGCAGCCAGGACGTCGCTGCTCATCGTTGCCGCGTAGGGGGCCGACTCCCCGATGGAGCGGCGGGCCGGGAACAGGCCGGGCAGCGCCTGCTGGCTGAGAAAGGCGATCCATTCCCAACCGGCTTCGGGGTTCAACGACTCCGAGGAGAGGTACAACCCCACGACGCTGCCAAAGGACGCGCCGTTCACGTCGCGGGGCAGCGCGACCACGCCCAGGGCTTCCACGCCGAGGGCGTCGGCGTACTCGGAATACTCGCTTACCATGCCGTGCCACATGGCGTATAACCCCTGGCGGATGCCCTCGTCGGGATAGGGGAACGGCGACATCTGGCCGGGGCGCGGCGCGATCTGGCGCTCGTTGAACAGGCCGGCGTACCACGTCAGCGCCTCGACGTTGGCCGGGGTGTTGAACACCATCCGCGTGGGGTGCGTGGGATCGTCGAAGAGCTGCCCGCCGTGCTGGGCGAGGAAGGTCAGCACTTCGGTGGTTTCGGCGCCGAGGGCCTGGGCGGCAAAGCCGAATCGGTTGGCGTCGGAGCTGGTGAGCTGCTCGCCGATTGCGACGAAATCGGCCCACGTCCAGCCGGGGGGCGGATAGGCCACGTTCATCGCGTTAAAGAGTTGCTTGTTGTAGTACATCACCGTCATGTCGCAGCCGAGGGGGAGCGCGCGCAGTTTCCCTTCCTCGGTGAAGGCTTCCAGCGTGACCGGGTAGAAATCGTCGCGCGCGGATGGCTCCAGCAGCCCGTCCAGACTGAGCGGCGCCGCCGTCTCCATGCCGACCCCCATGCGGTATTGCGAATCCATCCAGGCGTCGAAGTCGGGCATGTCTTCCCCGCGCCCCATGCCGCGCCAACTGGTCAACTCGACGGTGATGTGGGGATGCGTCTCGTTGAACTTCGTCACCATGTTCTGGTAGTAGGTCTGATCCCCCCAGTAGAGAAACGTGATCGTGACCGGCTCTTTGGGCGTCAGCGCCTCGAAGGTGTCGCAGCCGGGCAATATCAGCAGCATCCCCACCAGGCACAACACCAACCAGGCGTAAAGTCCCTTGTGTTTCATTCTCCCCCATCCTTTCGTTTGATTGACGTGAAACGTAAAACGTAAAACGTGAGGCTTTTATAGTGAAATCATCACAGTGTTACCCGTAAAGATTTGCGCGCTCCGCGAGAATCATTCTTATTTCACCACGGAGACACAGAGAACACAGAGATTTGATTCTTAGTTTTTTCTCCGTGTCCTCCGTGTCTCTGTGGTGAATTTTGGTTGTGGCTACGCCACTTTGCGTTTTACGTTTTAGTCTTACCGCTTTAAAATCCCCCCTGCTCCTGCGCCGCATCCAGTGCTTCGGTCGGCGTCAGCTCGCCCTTGCGGATGGCTTCAAATGCCTCGCTCAGCGCGCCCAACGCCTCGTCAAAGCCCACCAGGGCCGGGTTGACCATCATCGTTTCCTGCATGGCGGTCTGCGCGGCTTCCAGCACATCCGTCCCGGCGAGTTGGGTGTAGTCCTTGGAGGTCGCCAGCGATTGCCGCGCCGGAATCAGGGTTGGGGACATCTGCCGGCTGAGGAATTTGATCCACAGCCAACATTCATCGGGATGGGCCGTGTGCGCCGCGATGAATAGTCCGCTTACCGAGCCAAGTGTCGCCGCGTTCTCGTCGCGGGGCAGGGGCAGGACGCCCCAGGCGAAGTCCCATCCGCGCCCCCAGAGCTGCCCGCCGCGCTCCGTGTACATCCCCAGCCACATCCCGAACCGGCCCTCGTAGATGCCGCGCCAGGGATAGGCTTGTCCCTGCTGCTCGGCTTCGGCCGCCGTCGGCGCGACTTCATGCTGATACATCAGGCTGGCGTAATATTCCATCGCCTCGATGTTCAGCGGATCGTTGAAGGTGGTGTGGTCGGGCTGCTGGAGATTGTCGAAAATCCGCCCGCCGTGCTGGTAAATCAGAATGATCGGCTCGTAGGTGGCGTAGAGGTTGTTGTGGTGCATCCCATAACCGTAGCCGTTGGGCGGATTGGTGACGGCCAGTGCGCTTTCCAGGAAGTTGCCCCACGTCCAGCCGATTTGGGGATACGCCGCACCGAAGCGGTCGAAGACGTCTTTGTTGTAGTACATCATCATCATGTCCACCCCAAAGGGGATGCCCCACCGTTTCCCTTCGCTGACGAACACGTCCAGCGTGCCGGGGTAGAAGTCGTTCAGTTGGATGCTCTCATCCTGTTCGACGAACGAGGCCAGGTTCATGACCACGTCTTGTTGAAGCAGGGATGCGATTTCAAATTGCGAGGCGATGAAGGTGTCCTTCTCCTTCGCCAACGTAGTCGGCGAGTTCTCCGTGGGCACGAGTTCCACCGTGATGTGCGGATACTGCGCGTGAAACTGCTCCGCCCAGGTCTGATATTGCCCGGTGCGATCCTGCGGATGGACAAAGGTGATGATGACCGGCTCCGGCGTGGGCAGCACCTTCTCGCAGCCGGCCATGAGCAACACCATCCCCAACAGGGCGCACCAGACACCTAAACGTTTTATCAACATACCCTAGCCTCCTCAAAAATAACCTCAACGGATTGAACGGATTCAACGGAATGAAACGTAAAACGTGAAACGTAAAGTCATTACGTTTCACGTTTTACGTTTTAGCTTGCTGCCGCGCCCAGATCGCCGCTCCACAGGTGCCGCATCTCCTCGCACGTCTCCAGCAGATCGTCGAGCTTCCCCTGCGCCGCGATGCGCCCGTCCTTCATCACGATGACCTGGTCGGCGCGGCGCAGGGCGACTTTGCGGTGCGAGACGGCCAGACACGTCGGCAGCGTCCCGTCGGCGTCGCGCTCGAAGATGCGCGCCCACAAGGTACGCTCCGTCTCCACGTCCAGCGCGCTCGAAAGGTCGTCGAACACCAGCAGCTCCGGCTCGCGGACGAACATCCGCGCCGCCGCCGTGCGCTGAATCTGCCCGCCGGACAGCTTGACGCCCTTCGGCCCGACTTTGGTATCCAGCCCCTCCTCGAATTCGCCCAGGTCGTACTCCATCACCGCCAGGCGGATGGCTTGCATCACCGCCGCGTCGTCGCGGCTCAGGCCCATCAGGATGTTGTCGCGCAGCGCGTCGCTGAACAGGCGCGGGACTTGGGCCGTGTACGCGCAGCGCGGCGGCGTGAACCAGTCGTCCGGCTTGGCGACCGGCGCGTCGTTCCAGCGCGTCTCGCCGGCGTCCTGCGGCAGCAGGCCGAGCAGCACGCGCAGCAGCGTCGTCTTGCCCGATCCCACGCGCCCGGTGACGACCGTGAGCGTCCCCGCGTCCAGGTGCAGGTCAACGTCCGCAATCCCGTTCTCGGAATCGGGGTAGCGATAGGTCAAGCCACGCACGTCCAGCGCGTGGAGCGTGTCCGCCGGGGTCTTCTCCGGGTAGATCACGTCGGGGAAGTTGCCGTCGAGGTAGACCGGGCTGAAGGCCGTGAGCGCTTCCGGCGGCGCGCCCTCCATCAGGCGGCCCATCCGCTCCACCGACACGCCGATCTGCCGGTAGCGCGCCACCAGCAGGCCGGTGAACGTCGTCAACTCGCTGATCCCGCCCAGCAGGAACACGTAGAGCGAGAAGTCGCCCACCGTAAACGTCCCCGCGCGCATAGACTGCCCGGCCAGAATCAGGATGACGCCCGTGCCCAGATTGACGGCATTGTGGAACAGCGACCCCAGGATCGTGTTGAAGAGCCGGTCTTTGATGCTCAGCTTCTTGCGGTCTTCGTTGATGGCGTCGAAGTGCGCCAGCACGCTCTCTTCCGCCGTGGCGACTTGCACGGCCTGCACCGCCCCGAAGAGTTCGGCGATGAAGCCGGTGACGATGCCCGTGGCCTTGCGGCTGGCGCGGCGGTAGCGCTCGATGCGCTCGGTGGCGCTGTTGGCGAGGACGCCCACCACCAGGAAGGGCACAATCGCCAGCCCGGCAATGGTCGGGTTGATGATCAGCATTGCGCCGACGGCGACGACGCCGAAGGCCACCATCCCAATGATGTCGTTGACCCACAGGGCGAACAGCGAAATCTCGAATACGTCGCCCCGGAAGCGGCTGATGGCCTCGCCGGGCGAGTCGGGCAGCGCGCTCGCGCCGGGCCGCCGCAGGACGTGCGTGAGCAGATTCTTGCGCAGCAGCGTCATCGTGTTGGAGAAAAACGGCACGTTGGTGTTGATGAGGCCGAAAATGCCACCCAGCCCGGCCAACTCGCACGCCACGAGCGCGGCGATCAGCGTCCAGATATTCCAGCCGGCCGCCCCGTCGCCGCTCAACAGATTGAAGAACTCCCGCATGATGAAGCCCGGAATCTGCCAGGCGGCGGTCAGCACGAGCATGAACGCCAGGTTCAACGCCCACAACTGCCAGCGGTAGCGGATCATATCCAGGATGACCCGCCAGGTGGGCAGAGTGGGGACTTTTTGGTCTAGTTTGTCGGGCTTGTCTTCTAGTCTCACGCCAGCACCTCTTCCAACCCCGTCTGCAACAGCCCATAAAACCGCGACGCCGAATCGCCGGCCAACTGCGCCCGGTCGCCGTGCTCGATGACGGCGCCTTCCTGCAAGATCATCACCTCGTCGGCGCGCTGGACGGTGCCGAGGCGGTGCGCGATGATGATCGCTGTGCGATTCTGCAACAGCTTCTCCACGGCCCGCTCGATGAGCTGCTCCGTCGCCGGGTCGAGCCGCGACGAGGCTTCGTCCAAAATCACCAGCCCCGGATCGCGCAGGAAGACG
>JAFGOJ010000414.1 GCA_016926575.1 Anaerolineae bacterium
AACCGGAAGGTAAACCGCAGGTTTACCCGTTACCCGTTTCCCCGGCGGGGTGCAGGGGCGGAGCCCCTGCAAAGTCATGGTAACCGACGGTCGGCGGGTTTGAAACCCGCCCTACATCGAGACGGTCTATTTTCGGAATAGCGGGTAACGATATGCAAAAAACGTCCTATATTCTCTCGACGATTTCGATCGCGTTCCTCCTCGTCGGCGCGACGCTGCTCGCCGTCCACGCCAGCCCGCCGGATTCCGCACCGGTCCTGCTTCGCCTCCAATCCGGCTCCTTCGATCCCCTGCACGCCCCGGCCCGCTTTGCCGTCACCCCCTCCTCCCCCTACGCCATCGTCCAGTTCACCGGACCGGTGCAGCCGGCGTGGCGTGCCGCGCTGGAACGCAGCGCCGATATCTTGGGCTACCTGCCGGATTACGCCTACATCGTCCGCCTGCCCAGCGGCCAACGGGCCGCGCTGAGACGCCTGCCCGGCGTGCGCTGGGTGGGCGATGTGCTCCCCGCCTACCGCGTCGATCCGGAGCTGTGGGGCGCCGCCGGCACGCTCACGCTGACCGTGCAGCTCTTCCCCGGCGAGGACCCCGCCCCCGTGACCCACCGGCCCGGCGTGCGCGTGCTCGACACGGCGCGCACCCACTGGCAGACCACCTTGCGCCTCACCGCCGACGCGGCTATCCTGCCCGACATGGCCGCCCTCCCCGGCGTGCGCTGGATCGAGCCCGCGCCCGCGCCACGCCTGCTCAACGACGTGGCCGCAGAGCTAACCGGAGTGACCGCCGCCGGCGCTGCGCTGGACCTCACCGGCTCCGGCCAGATCGTCGCCGTGGCCGACACCGGCCTCGACGTCGGCGCCAGCGGCCCGCTCACCGACTTCGCCGGGCGCGTCGTCAGCGCCTACGGCGTGGGCCGCCCCGGCACGTGGGACGACCCTCACGGCCACGGCACGCACGTCGCCGGAACCATCCTCGGCAGCGGCGCGCTCTCCGGCAGCGCGTTCCAGGGCATGGCACCCGACGCGCAGTTGGTCGTCCAGTCCCTCTACAGCCCCACCGCAGCCGGCGGCCTGGCGATTCCGGCCGACCTGACGCTCCTCTTCTCCCCCGCCTACACCGACGGGGCGCGTATCCACAACAACAGTTGGGGCACCCCTGGCAACCGGTACAACACCCACGCCCAGACCGCCGACCAGTTCGTGTGGGACCATCCCGACATGCTGATCGTAGTAGCGGCGGGCAACGGCGGCATCGATCGCGGCGGCGACGGTTTGGTCGACCCTGGCAGTCTCTACAGCCCGGCCACGGCCAAGAACGTGCTCGCCGTCGGCGCGGCGGAGAGCCGGCGCAGCGGGCAGGGGTACACCGGCACCTACGGCGACAGTCCCGACGGGGGCGACTTCCCGGCCGACCCCGTCCACAGCGACCTCATCTCCGACGATCCGGGCGGGCTGGCGGCCTTCTCCTCCCGCGGGCCCACCGCCGACGGGCGGATTCGCCCCGACATGGTCGCGCCGGGCACGAACATCCTCTCCGCCCGCTCCCACCACCCCTCGGCAGTCTACGCCTTCCCCTACGACGATCACTACGCCTTTGAGAGCGGCTCCAGCCAGGCCGCGCCCGTGGCGAGCGGCGCGGCAGCGTTGGTGCGCCAGTGGCTCGCAGCGCAGGGTGAAGTTGCCCCCAGCGCCGCCCTGGTGCGCGCGCTGCTGGTCAACGGCGCGACGAACCTCTCGCCGGGCCAGTACGGCCCCGCCGTGACCGGCACCGTCGTCGCCTTCGACGACGTAGAAAGCACACCGGTGTGGACGTCGACGACATGGGCGATAACAGACACCTATGGCGTCCACAGTCCCGGCAATGCGTGGGTCGCTGGCGGCATCGGCACCCAGTATCTGGACGCCACCCTCGATTTGAGCGGCGTGACCTCCCCCACGCTCATCTTCTGGAACCGGCGCGCACTCGCCGGATCGTGGGCACGCGTGACTGCCTGCGGCGTTCCCAGGCCGTCCTATAATTGGTCGAACGGTACACGGATCGGCTGGGCGCAAGAGGCAGTCGATATCGCTCAATGCGCAGGCAACGCAGCGGCCCTGGTTCGCTTCGAGATCCAATGCATCGTGTTGCCCTGTGCTACCGACGTGTGGGCCCTGGACGACATTGCCGTGGTCGATGGCGGGCGGCTGGCCGAGGTCGAGACCGCCCCCGACGCCGGGCAGGGCTGGGGCCGCCTCAACCTGACGGCCAGCCTGGCCCTCGAGGAGGCGGTATGGTACGCCGACGTCGTTCCCGGCCTCCAGACCGGCGAAGTGGTCACGTTTACCCTGCCGGCCCTCGTCGCCGGCGCGCGCTTCCAGGCCACGCTGGTCTGGCCCGACTACCCCGCGCTGCCCAACGCGGCGGTGGCATGGGTCAACGACCTGGACGTGACGGTCGTGGACCCAAGCGGAAACATCCATTACCCGAACGGTCTCGCCGGGCCGGAGCGCGCCAACACCGTCGAGCGGGCCGGCTGCACGGTGGCAGAAACTGGCGTCGTGCGGGTCGTCGTGCGCGGGGCCAACGTACCGTTCGGGCCGCAGCCCTTCGCCCTGGTCGTCTCGCCGGCCTACGAGAGCATGTACCTGCCGCTCATTCGCCGGTAGTAGGAGCGACCCGGCGGGAGCAAGAGGGGCCGCCTGAAGCGTCAACCCAGGCCCATTTGCGGAAGGGGTCCGGGGGAACCGGAAGGTAAACC
>JAFGOJ010000415.1 GCA_016926575.1 Anaerolineae bacterium
ACCAGCATCGTGTCGGAGCCGATGAACGCGCCATCTTCGATCACGGTAGCGTGCTTGTGCTGACCGTCGTAGTTGCAGGTGATCGTTCCCGCGCCGATGTTGGCCTTGGGGCCCACCTGAGCGTCGCCCAGGTAGCTGAAGTGACCCATCTTAGCGTCGGGACCGAGGGTCGAGTTTTTGAGCTCGCCGAAGTTGCCCACGTGTGCCCCCGCGCACAGGTGCGCGCCGCGCCGGAGGTGGCTGAAGGGGCCGACGTCGCTCCCGGTTTCCATCACCGCTTGCTCGATCACCGAGGCGAACACGCGGCACCCGTCGCCGATGGTGCTGTCTTCGACCACCGCGTTCGGCCCGATCTGGCACCGTTCGCCGATGGTGGTCTTGCCGCGCAGGGTCGTGTTCGGCCAGATCAGCGTGTCCTGGCCAATCGTGACCGCCGCTTCGACGTAGGTCGTGGCGGGGTCGACCATCGTCACTCCGGCTTCCATCCACCGGCGGTTGATGCGCTGGCGCAGGACGGCCTCGGCCTCGGCCAGGTGGACGCGCGTGTTGATGCCCAGCGTCTCTGCCGGGTCGTCGGCCACAATAGCGGCCACCGGCCGCCCTTGAGCGACGGCCATGCCGACCAGGTCGGTCAGGTAATACTCCGCTTTGGGCAGGCTGAGGGGGATGTGGGCGACGTTGTCCCACAGCCAGGCGGCGTCGAAGCAGTAGACGCCGGCGTTCAGCTCGTCGATGGCGCGTTGTTCTGGTGTTGCCACGGCTTCTTCGACGATTTCGAGCACCGCGCCGGCCGCGTTGCGCACCACGCGCCCGAATCCGCGCGAGGTGGCGCTTTTCAGCGTCAGCATGGTGATGGGGCCGGGGTTGTCGTGTTGGCGTTCTACCAGTTGGCGCAGGGTTTCTTCGCGCAGGAGGGGCATATCGGCATACGTGACCAGAATCAGATCGGATTGGCCGCGCAGCGCGTCCCGCGCCTGGAGCACGGCGTGGCCGGTGCCGCGCTGTTCGGTCTGTTCTACGTACACAGCCCGCTCGCCGACCACCTCGCGGACCGCTTCGGCGCCGTGCCCCACGACCAGAACCGGCGGGCGGCCTGATACGTTGCGGGCGGCGTCGACGGCGTGGCGCACCATCGGTTGGCCGGACAGCGGGTGGAGCACCTTGGGCAGGGTCGAGTGCATACGCGTGCCCTGACCTGCGGCTAGAATGACGGCAATTAGACTCACAGACGCCTCCTTGCCTCGACTGGGGTAAAAAAATGGCCGTCGCATAGCCCCAGCGGGCCTGTACGGCCTTTTACTACAGGCTGGGGCGGTAGGATTCGAACCTACGAATTACGGATTCAAAGTCCGCCGCCTTGCCGCTTGGCCACGCCCCAGAATGCCCCTACATCTTACCACAATTGACACCGAACCGCAAATCAAACCCCGTGCCCGGTTGACAGAAACCGCCATCCATTGTATCCTTCACCCTTGCGAGGTTCGATGGAGAGTCACAGACAATTTTTCCGCGGCTTATTGGTCGTCCTGGGTGCGTTGGCTGCCCTTCTGGCTGGCCTGTTGGGACTTTTGACCCTGGTGCCGGAGACCGTCGCCTTCTTCCCTCCCACACAGACGCCGACCCCCACATCTTCCCCGACCCCCACACCTACGTCGACGCTGACCCCCATCCCCACATCCACCCCCACCCCTACGTCGACCCCCACACCAACGTCTACACCGACCCCTACCTCGACGCCAACCCCCACCCCCACGCCGACCGCTACCTTCCCACCGCCGCCCGAACAGGCCACGGTACCCATTCTGATGTACCACTACGTCGAAGAATGGCCCGCCGACGCCGACAGCTTCCGCCGCGATCTCACCGTCCGCCCCGCTGACTTCGAGCTCCAGCTCCAATATCTGTCCGAGGCCGGGTTCGAGACGATCACATTGGCCCACCTCTACCGCCATCTGGTAGAAGGCATGCCGCTGCCCGAAAAGCCGATCATTCTCACCTTCGACGACGGCTACCGCGATGCCTACACGACCGTCTTCCCGCTGTTGCAGGAATATGGCTTCGTCGGCACGTTCTTCGTGCTCGTCACCCCCGCCCATTTCGAGAGCCCGGTCTATCTCACCTGGGCCATGATGGCCGAAATGGCAGACGGCGGCATGGATATCCAGGCCCACGGGCGTGACCACGTCGACATGCGCAACCGTACCTACGATTACCTGGTCTACCAACTGCTGGGCGTCAAAGAAGCGGTCGAATACCACACCGGGCAGCCCGTCACCTTTTTCTGCTACCCCTCGGGTCAGTACGACGACCTCGTCATCGACGTCCTGCGCTCCGCCGGCTACTGGGGTGCAGTGACCACACATCACGGCTACGTCCACACTCGGGACAATCTCTACACCCTCGACCGCATCCGCATCCGGGGCACCGACTCGTTGGAGGCGTTCATCGCCCGCGTCGAAGGCCGATAGCATCCGCTGCAGTTTTCCCTCGAACGTGATAGCTTCTGATAGGTTTTGATAGTCTGCTCGGAGTAAAATACACTCACCACCGCCGGCATCTTGGCGATCCGGCGGTTTATCTTGTGTGAGAGGGTATATGACGTCGTCACGCGTTTCGGGGTTCTACAATTGGACGCTCGAAGAGCGGTTGGCCTGGGCCGCCCGCTGGGCCGATCTGACCGATGCGGAAACGGCTGCGCTTGCCGGGATGCTGGGGCTGACCCTGGGGCAAGCCGACCGGATGATCGAGAACGTGATCGGGCAGTATACCCTGCCCCTCGGCCTGGCCCTCAACTTCCAGATCAACGCGCGCGACGTCGTCGTGCCCATGGTGATCGAGGAGCCTTCGGTCGTGGCCGGGGCCTCCTTCGCCGCCAAACTGGCCCGCGCCGGCGGGGGCTTCCGCGCCGAATCGACCCCCCCGGAGATGATCGGCCAGATTCAGGTGCTCGATCTGACGGATCTGGACGCCGCGCGGTCGGCGCTGCTGGCCGCTCGGGAACGGATTCTGGCCCGCGCCGACGAAACCGACCCCGTCATCCGGCGGCTCGGCGGCGGCGCGCGTGACGTAGACGTGCGCCTGCTCCCCGACACCCCCGCCGGCCCGATGCTGGTGCTCCACCTGATCTACGACTGCCGCGACGCGATGGGGGCGAATGCCGTCAACACCGCTTGCGAGGCTCTGGCCCCCCTGATCGCAGACATCACCGGCGGGCGCGTGGGGCTGCGCATCCTGTCGAACCTGGCCGACCGCCGCCTGGCGCGCGCGGAATGCCTCGTTCCCGCCAGCGCCCTGGCCTTCGACGATTTCGCTGGTGTAGACGTGGCCCGCGGCATCGTCGAGGCGTGGGCCTTCGCCGCGGCCGACCCGTACCGCGCGGCGACGCACAACAAAGGCATCATGAACGGCATCGACGCCGTAGCCCTGGCCACCGGGCAGGACTGGCGCGCCATCGAGGCCGGCGCGCACGCCTACGCCGCCCGCTCCGGGCGCTACACCAGCCTTTCCACCTGGTCCCAGGACCCGCAGGGCAACCTGATCGGGTGGATCGAACTGCCCCTGGCGGTGGGCCTCGTCGGTGGGGCATCCCGCTCCCACCCGACCGCGCGCGTGGCGCTGAAACTGTTGCGGGTGCAGACCGCGCGCGAGCTGGCCGAGGTGATGGCCGCGGTTGGGCTGGCGCAAAACCTGGCCGCCATCCGCGCCCTGGCCACCGAGGGCATCCAGAAGGGCCACATGGCCCTGCACGCTCGCCAGGTCGCCGTCGCGGCTGGAGCGGAGGCAGACGAAGTGGCGCGCGTGGCCCAACGTATGGTTGCAGAAGGCGTCGTCCGGCCCGACCGGGCCGAGGCGATGTTGACATCGTTGCGCAGCGAGCGAGGAGGGACGTAGTGACGCATGACGGTCGGTTGATGAAACCAGCCCGGGACGTTGGAATCTTGGGATACGGAGCCTACGTGCCGCGCTACCGGTTGCCTGCTACAGAGGTAGAACGCATCTGGACCGACGGGGAAGGCGGCACCCCTATCAATGAAAAGGCCGTGCCCGGGCTAGACGAGGACGTGGTCACCATCTCCATCGAGGCGGCGCGCAACGCGCTCGCCCGTGCGGGGGATGCAGTCGACCCGGCGCGCATCGGCGCGGTGTGGGTGGGCAGCGAGTCGCACCCCTACGCGGTCAAGCCTACGTCCACCATCGTGGCCGAGGCCATCGGTGCCGTGCCCTACACTCAGGCTGCCGACTGGCAGTTCGCCTGCAAGGCCGGCACCGAGGCGATGCAGGCTGCCATTGGCTTCGTCGGCTCCGGCATGGTGCAGGTCGCCATGGCCATCGGCGCAGACACCGCGCAGGGCCGCCCGGGCGATGCGCTGGAGTACACGGCCGGAGCGGGCGGCGCGGCCTACCTGCTCGGCGCGGCGGAAGACGCGCTGGCCGTGTTCGAGGGATCGTTCTCTTTTGTCACCGACACGCCGGACTTTTGGCGGCGGGCCTACCAGCACTACCCCTCTCACGGCGGACGCTTCACCGGGGAACCGGCCTACTTCCGGCACATCACCGAGGCGGCACAGGGGCTGATGGCGGCGCTGGGAACCTCGGCGGCGGATTACCATTACGCCATCTTCCACCAGCCGAACGTCAAATTCCCCCAAACCGTTGCGCGCCAATTGGGGTTTACACAAGAACAAATCGCGGCGGGGATGTTCGTAGGGGACGTAGGCAACACCTACGCTGCGGCGTCTATGCTTGGACTGACCGGCATACTGGACGTGGCCGCGCCGGGCGAGCGCATCCTTCTGGTGAGCTTCGGGTCGGGGGCGGGATCGGACGCATTCTCCCTGCGCGTGACGGAGAAGATCGAAGCGCGTCGCAACCGGGCCCCCGCCACGCGTGCCTACGTCACCCGCCGCGCCCCCATCGACTACGCCATGTACGCCCGCTACCGCGGCAAACTGACGATGAAATAGCCGCCCAGAACGCGTAATTCGCAATTTCTAATTCGCAATTCGCAATTTGCAAGGTGATTATGAGAGACGTCGCAATTGTCGGCATTGGACAGACGAAAGTTGGCGAGCATTGGGACATCGGGCTGCGCCACCTGGCATTGGAAGCGCTCCAGGGAGCGATGGCCGATGCCGGCGTGGAGCGCGTCGATGCGCTGTACGTTGGGAACATGCTTTCCGGGGCGTTGGTGGGGCAGGAGCACCTGGGCGCGCTCGTGGCGGACTTTGCGGGCCTGCGCGGGGTGGAAGCCGTCAAGGTCGAAGCAGCGTGCGCCTCTGGCGCGGCGGCGCTGCGCCTGGGCTACGTCGCCGTCGCCGGCGGCCTGTCGAACGTCGTGGCCGTCGTCGGCGTTGAAAAGATGACTGACGCGCCCGGCCCCGAGGCGACCAGTGCGGCGGCGATGGCCTGCGACGCGGATTATGAAGCGGCGCATGGACTCTCGTTGGCTGCCCTTCATGCCCTGTTGATGCAACGGTATATGCGCGAGTATGGCTATACCAAAGAAAACTTCGCCCCCTTTGCCATCAATGCCCATGCCAACGCTATGAACAATCCGTATGCGATGTTCCATCTGGCGCTCAAAGAATCGACCTACAACCGGGCGCGCATGGTGGCCGATCCGCTCAACTTGATGGACGGCGCGCCGATAGCCGATGGTGCGGCGGCGGTCGTGCTGGCCCCGGTCGAGTGGGCGCGCCAGTTGAACCCGGCCCCGGTGCGGGTTGCTGCGTCGGCGGTGGGCACAGACGCGGTGGCCGTCCACGACCGGCGCGATCCGCTGCTTCTCGATGCGGCGCTGCTGTCGAGTGGGCGCGCTTACCGGCAGGCGGGTGTAGCGCCGGACGACATCGACTTCTTCGAGCTGCACGACGCGTTCGGCATTATGGCCGCGTTGAGCCTGGAGGCGACGGGCTTTGCCGAGCGCGGCAAAGGGGTGCGGCTGGCGTTGGATGGTGAGATCGCTCTGCGCGGGCGCGTGCCCATCTCCACCCTGGGCGGGCTCAAAGCGCGCGGGCACCCGGTGGGCGCCACGGGCGTGTACCAGGCCGTCGAGGCGGTGCAGCAGTTGCGCGGGCAGGCGGGCGGCAGTCAAGTGCCGAACGCGCGCTTGGGGATGACCCAGAGCATTGGCGGGAGCGGGGCCACGGCCATCACTCACATTTTGGAACGTATTGTTTGATGCATTCGGAGTAACTTCTCAATAAAGCGGGGAGAAGATGGGAGTTTTGCGGGCGGCGAAGCCGCCCGCAAAACCCCCACCCCCACTTTTTGAGAAGTTACCATTCGAACACCATTCGATTTGGAGGTAATCGTATGAGCGTAGCACGGAATTGGCGGTTACAGCAGCAACGGTATCGGTTGACGGGGGAGCGGTGTGACACGTGCGGGGCGGCGATCTTCCCGCCGCGCGACGTTTGCCCGGAGTGCGAAGCACCGGCGAAGACCCCGCTGGTTTTCAGTGGTCGCGGCGAGATCTATTCGTACAGCACCGTTTACCATCCACCGGCGGAGTTCGAGACGGCAGCTCCGTACATGGTCGCCTTGGTGCGTCTGGAGGAGGGGCCGATGGTGGCCGCGCAATTGACCGACGTGGATAAGGGGAGCGTTTCCATTGGGATGCCGGTGGAGATGGTCACGCGCAAAATTCGCGCGGAAGGTGACGAGGGCATCATCGCGTACGGGTACAAGTTTCGGCCGGCGGGCATTTAGGAACGAGTTTGGAAATTCGTCCAAATTCCCCCTTGACAGTCTGGCAAGGGTCTGCTATAATAAACCTTGCCTAACAAAGGGAGATGAAATAAGGGCAAGACTCCTGACAAGATCAGATGAAGTTGCCCGGCCAGTGAGAATTGGTCGGGTTTTCCCTTGACAGAAAAACAGCATTGTGGTATAATCTTCTTTTGTGGGATTGGGACTTTAACAACTGAAGAGTGGTAGGTTAAGGAACAGTGTTCGGGTCCAAGCAAACTTAACTCTGACGGTCGACAGATCGTTATAGTCAATCACGGAGAGTTTGATCGTGGCTCAGGATGAACGCTGGCGGCGTGCCTAATACATGCAAGTCGAGCGATGAGGCTCCTTCGGGGGCCATCAGCGGCGAACGGGTGAGTAACACGTGGGCGACCTGCCCCGAAGATGGGAATAACCTTTGGAAACGAGGGCTAATACCCAATGGTCTCGGTAGTTCGTTCTATCGAGTAAAGCTCCGGCGCTTCGGGAGGGGCCTGCGGCCCATCAGCTAGTTGGTAGGGTAACGGCTTACCAAGGCGATGACGGGTAGGGGGCGTGAGAGCGTGATCCCCCACACTGGCACTGAGATACGGGCCAGACTCCTACGGGAGGCAGCAGTAAGGAATATTGCGCAATGAGCGAAAGCTAGACGCAGCGACGCCGCGTGGGCGATGAAGGCCTTCGGGTTGTAAAGCCCTTTTATGGGGGAAGAGGAAGGACGGTACCCCAGGAATAAGTCCCGGCTAACTACGTGCCAGCAGCCGCGGTAAAACGTAGGGGACAAGCGTTATCCGGATTCACTGGGCGTAAAGAGCGTTGAGGCGGTTCTGTAAGTTGGACGTGAAAGCCCTGGGCTTAACTCGGGGAGGTCGTTCAATACTGCAGGACTTGAGGGCAGCAGGGGGAGGTAGAATTTCCGGTGTAGTGGTGAAATGCGTAGATATCGGAAGGAATACCCGTGGCGAAGGCGGCCTCCTGGGCTGCCCCTGACGCTGAAGGCGAAAGCTAGGGTAGCAAACGGGATTAGATACCCCGGTAGTCCTAGCTGTAAACGATGGATGCTGGGTGTGGGGGGTGTAAATTCCCTC
>JAFGOJ010000416.1 GCA_016926575.1 Anaerolineae bacterium
AGCCGCTCGAGCGGCAGAAGCGGGGATTCGTCGCTTACGCCACCACGACATTGCTACTTACCGTCGGAAGTTGAACGACTACCTCAGCCGTCGGGGGTTTCCCTACGCAGTCATCGAACCGATCATAGAAGAAGCTTTGGCCGAACACGCCCTCGAGGAATCTTTGTATAGAAACGGGGGATGAGATGATAGAGATACATTGGTGGGTCTTGATGATCGGGGGGATCATCTTGCTAGGCGCAAGTGTGGGATTGGGGTACGTTTTTTCGCGCGCCATCGGTAAGAAACACCTGGTCGAAACAGAACAAGAAGCTCAACGTGTGTTAGAGGAGGCCAAAACAGAAGCACGAGACACGGTCTTGAGTGCCAGAGACGAGGCCGTCGAAATCAAAAACAAGGCAGATGCAGAAGCGAACCGCTGGCGAGAGAACCTGCGCCGTGAAGAGGAGGGACTGCAGAGACGGCGCGAGAAACTCGACCAGCGCCAGGAGTCGCTGGACAAGCGGATGACGGCGTTGGGCAAACGGCAGAGCACGTTGGACCGCCAGCGCAACGAGATCAGCAAGCTCCAGGAGCAGCAGATGGAAGCGCTGCAGCGCATCGCGGAGATGACGCCCGAGGAGGCCAAGCAGGAGTTGCTGGTCGCCGTCGAGCAGGAGACGCGGCAGGATATGGCGCGCGTGATCCGCGAGGTGGAGCAGGAGGCAAAGGAGGAGGGCGAACAGCGCGCGCGGAAGATCCTTACCGTAGCCATCCAACGCATGGCCGGCGAGCAGGTCGCCGAGATGACCGTATCGGCGGTCGACCTGCCTTCGGACGACATGAAGGGCCGCATCATCGGGCGGGGCGGGCGGAACATCCGCGCCTTCGAGCAGGCTACCGGCGTCGACGTCGTCGTCGACGACACGCCGGAGGCGATCACGATCTCGTGCTTCGATCCGGTGCGGCGCGAGGTGGGTCGCCGGACGATGGAGCGGCTGATCACCGACGGGCGCATTCACCCCGGGCGCATCGAGAAGCTGGTCGAGAAGGTGCGCAAAGAGGTGGAATTGCTCATCCGCGAGGAAGGCGAACGGGCGGTCTACGAGTCCGGCGTGCCCAGCCTGCACCCCGAACTGGTCAAGCTGCTGGGACGGCTGCGGTTCCGCACCAGTTACGGGCAAAACCAGTTGGCCCACTCCATCGAAGTCTCCAAGCTCTCCACGCTCCTCGCCGCCGAACTCGGCGCGAACGTAGAGTTGGCGCGCATGGCCGGCCTGCTGCACGACGTCGGCAAAGCGGTCGATTTCGAGGTGGAAGGCACGCACGCCGTCATCGGCGCGGACCTGTGCCGGCGGTACGGCGTGCCGGAAGACGTGATCAACTGCGTCGAGGCGCACCACCACGAGGCGGATCAACTGTCGATCGAGGCGATCATCGTCGAATCCGCCGACGCCATCTCCGGCGCGCGCCCCGGCGCGCGGCGCGAGAGCCTGGAGCATTACATCAAGCGCATCCGCACGCTGGAAGAGCTGGCCTCTTCCTTCCCCGGCGTCGCGGAGTCGTTCGCCATTCAGGCCGGGCGCGAGATCCGCATCATCGCCAAGCCGGAGGACATCGACGACCTGGGGGCCATCGAACTGTCGCGCAACATCGCCCGCAAGATCGAGGAGGGCATGGATTACCCCGGCCAGATCAGGGTGACGGTCATCCGCGAAACCCGCGCCGTCGATTACGCGAAATAACGACGCATTGTATCTGTAGGGGTGGGTCCCGACCCACTACGGGTAACTGCTCAGGCTGTGCACCTGGCAGTTACCCGCCTGGCGCGTCGAAGGAAGAAGATGGGGGTTTTGCGGGCGGCAAAGCCGCCCGCAAAACCCCCACTCCCCCTCTTTCGCGGTGAAGTGAGGTAACTGCGAAGCGTAGCTGAGCAGTTACCTCTACGGTTCTATTTCTTGTTGATCCCCACCACTCGGTCGACAATGGCAGTGAAGACGAAGATGTTGGGGATTTGGGGCACGGTCACCGACGACCAGCGCAACCATTTCCCCTCTTTCTTGATCGAAATGATGCCCTTGTCGAGGCTCACGCCCTTGATCTCGTCCCAAGGCAGCAGGTCTTTGTCTCCCTTGCTCATCCCGGCTTTGCTGACGCCCAACTTGCCGAACGTGAGGGTCTCGCCCCGATCGTAGGCCTGCAGGGCGAGCGGTAGCAAGCGGTTCGTGCACTCCTGCTGGATCTTCAGGCCCAACCCCTCGATATTGTCCAGTACGTCGTTGAAGGCGACCTTCTTCCCATCCCCGGTCTGGACGGTGTAGACGTGGGTCGTGCCGGTGTACACGCCGTTGCGGTAGTGACGGGTCACGTTCTGCCAGACGGCGGTCACGTCATCCCAGCGGAACACAGTGGTCTTGCCGTGGGTATAGGCGACCCCGTCCTGGAAGACCAGGGCGCGCGTCCCGCGCTGGCGCAGGGTGGAGAATCCGGAGATTGCGCCGATGGCAACGAAGAACAGGCTGCCGCCGGAGACGCATAATAGCTGCGCGTCCCATTCCCAGAGTGCCGCCACGATGCCGATCATCACTCCCAACAGGCCCAGGGTGGCAAAGATGGCGCTGAAGATCAACGACGAGCGTTGTTTCTTTGCACTGGGGGCGTATTCGGCAACGGGTGCAGTTCCAAAAGCGTGTGCTTCTTGGGGGATGTTCGTTGTTGTCATATCGTCCTCCTGTTAGAAAGTAACCCGCCGTTGGTAGGAGGCGGTCTCAGACCGTCTCCTACCAACCGGCGTTTTCGCCCGTTTGTGGTGGCTCAAGGCCGTGGCGACTACTTCGAAAATAGCCCAAGGTTTCGTAGGGCGGGTTTCAAACCCGCCGACCCTCGGTTACCATGACTTTGCAGGGGCTCCGCCCCTGCACCCCGCCGGGGGAACGGGAAAC
>JAFGOJ010000417.1 GCA_016926575.1 Anaerolineae bacterium
GGTGCAGGGGCTCCGCCCCTGCAAAGTCATGGTAACCGAGGGTCGGCGGGTTTGAAACCCGCCCTACATCGAGACGGTCTATTTTCGGAATAGCAGGGATGTCGTTGCAGATCGAGGAACTGGGCAGCGGGATAAGCGGAGGGTCAGGCTGCCACCGGTGCGCGGGTGCGGTAGAAGGAGACCAGGTACCCCATCAGTTCCAACGCCATCAAACGCCCCTCGGCGGCGTAGGCGTGAGCTTTGGGGGTGGGCACTCCCACGCCCTTGCGTCTCAACGCAGCGATGTAGATGTCGATCACGTCCCGCGGGCCGGCCTGTGAACGCCCCAACTGCTCGGCAACGGCCTGCAACGCCGGTGTCACGCCCGCTTCGATGCGGTAGACCTGTTGGGCCAGCGCTTCGTCCAGCAGTTCGCCATACCGCTCCACCAACTCGTCGAAAAGCGCAGGGGCAGACTGCCGCAAGGGCACCGCGCCGGTCACGCCGACCTTCTGCGCACCGGAGAGGTGCTCCAAGACCGTCACCTCGCGCTCGCGGGCCTGCTCCGCCTGTTTGCGGGTGGTGATGTCCTCGGCGATCCCGGCCACGCGGTAGACCGCGCCCGCGGCATCGTGAATGGGGTAGACGCGGGCGAGAATCCAGCGCAGCGTCCCATCCGGCTGGACGATGCGAAATTCGGGGAACGCGGCCCGGGAAAAGTCCCCGCCGATCTTCTCCTCCAGCGCCCTTTCGAGCTCTTCGCGGTCCGCCGCGTGGACGTGCTCCATCCAGGACATCGGCCGGTCGTACAGGTCCTGGAGCGGCTGGCCCCACACGTCGGCGTAGGCCGGGCTGACGTAGAGAATGCGATCCCAATCGGGCGAGCCGATCCAGAAAACCTCACGGATGGTCTCCGCAAGCTGGCGGAAGCGCTCCTCACTTTCGCGCAGCGCCTGCTCGGCCTGTGCGCGCTCAACGATTTCGCGTTGGAGTTGGTCGTTCCTCTGCTGAATGTCTCTGAACAACACAGCGTAGGGCTTGCGCAGCCCGGTCTCGACGATGGCGCGGTAGATGAAATAGAACGCTGCGATCTTCAGCACGTGACCCGCGAAGTTGAAGATGTCGTAGACACCGATGTAGAAGGTAAACACCAGTTCCGAGGCAATGGTCAGGGCAATCGCTGTGATCATCCAGCGGAAGACGTCGGCATCGAAGTCGTCCCGCTGCCGGAGCAGGTGCAGAATGGTCACGCCGAGCAGCGCGGAGATGGCGTACTCGCTCGCCACCTTGAACGGCGTCAGTCCTTCGCCCTCCAGGTAGCAAACGGGGAAGATGCGGGCGAAGGCCAGCGCGATCAGTACGGAGGTGATGGCGGTGTAGAGGCCGAACAGCGCGTAGCGGTTGACGCGGCGGTTGACGAAGACCGGCGCGACCAGCAGCGAGGCAGCTTGCACGAAGCGAGCTGCGATCCAGAGTTGGGTGGGCAGGTTGGCATCGTAGGCGACGAAGATACCCATCCCCTTGTAGGCCAACGTGTGTGCGAGGTCCAACACGCCAACGAACAAGAAAGCAATGCCCAGGAATTGGAGGTAGCTGTTGCGCGCAAGTTTCCAGGTGTTCCAGGTCAAGACGAACAGAGCGCAGGCGACAGCGATGCTGAAGCCTTCGGAGAGCGTGTGGAAGAGCAGATAGGTATTCATCGGTTTCTCCTGACATCGTGGGAGCCCTCGAGGGCCTTCCGGTCAAAAAAAAAGCTCCACCTCACCGGTGGAGCTTTACAGGCTGGGGGCGGAGGATTTGAACCCCCACGTACGGATTCAGAGCATCGACCTCAAACATCGTTGCTTTCTCGACCATTATCCTTACCATCATCACTCTCTCCCAAAGCTTTCAAAAGCTGGCTATGCTTCTTATGTTGCTTCTGCAATTCTTTCACTGTGAAGATCGCGTAGTATTTTACCACAACTTCTATCGAATTACCCAATAGCTTGGCCAGCGTCGCCAGGTCGCCACCGTCCATCAAGAAGTTGCGGGCGAAGGCGTGCCGGAAGCTATGCGGGTTGACAGGGCCAGTTACGCCGGCATCCGCCGCCCGCCGGGTCAGCATCTGGCACAAGCTGTTAGGTGTCAATGCACCCTTGGAGTGACCGGCCAGGCCGACGAAGACCCAGGGGCCCCGATCTCTGGGGCGTACTTCGAACCAATCCTGCAGGGCCTCGGCAGTAGGTTCGGAGAATGGGACAAGGCGCGTCCGGTTTCCCTTCTCTGTCACCGTGGCCAGCAACTCGTCGAAGTTCAGATCCTCGATCCTCAACCCGCACAAGCCCCCTGCCCGGCAACCGGTGTCATAGAGAAACATCATAATCGCTCGATCTCGAATGTCGATCACCTCCCCGGCTTCGGTCGTCTTGAGCAAGGTGAGGAAGTCCTCAGTGCTGATTCCTTTCGGCTCTTTACGCTTGGGGTTAGGGGTCTCAATACGCCGTGATGGGTTCTCTTTGATGATCCCCTCCACTTCGAGCCAGTTAAACAGTTGCTTGAACGCCCTTACCCGGCCGGCAATCGTGAAAGGCGATAGGCTGCGCTCCGCCTCCTGGTGCGTGGGATGGTTCGAGTAGACGGCCACCTTGTCGAACAGGTCCGCCACGTACCGCCGCAAGTCGCTCACGGTCACCGTGTGAACGGGTACGTCTCCCAGGAAATCAACCAACGGATTCAGCTTATCCCGCAGGCTGTCTATCGTGCGCTTGGCGCGCCCGTTAGCACGGGTTGCTATGGCTAGTTCATCGATGCTTTCA
>JAFGOJ010000418.1 GCA_016926575.1 Anaerolineae bacterium
CTCAAAAAGTGGGGGATGGGGGTTTTGCGGGCGGCTTCGCCGCCCGCAAAACCCCCATCTTCTCCCCGCTTTATTGAGAAGTTACAATTTTTTCTTTGTGTTCTTTGTGCTCTTTGTGGTCAAAATATCGTTTGTTAGAACAGTTTTAGTTGTTCAGCTTGCGGCGGCGGTTCATACTCGGTAATCTGGTCCGTGCTCCCCAACAGTTCCGGTATGCGGGCCATATCCTCTTCGACCACGCGCCGAAGCGAAGGCTGGTGCAGCGCTGCCGCCGGGTGGTACATCGGATAGCAGACCATCCCCTCGAAGCGGCGCGCCTGGCCGTGGACCTGCGAGATGCGCGCCTCTGGGAAGAAGCGTGCCATCGAAAAGCGCCCCAACGTGACCACCATCTTCGGCCGGATGATCTCCAATTGCCGGTCCAGAAACGACTGGCAGGCCACGATCTCCTCGGGCAATGGGTCGCGGTTGGCAGGCGGGCGGCATTTGATCACGTTGGCGATGAAGACCTGTTCCCGCGTCATGCCGATACTCGCCAGAAGCTCCTCCAGGAACCGCCCTGCCGCGCCAACGAACGGGCGTCCCTGCTGATCTTCGTGGAATCCCGGCGCTTCGCCCACGAACATGATCGCTGCGTCCGCCGGCCCCTCTCCCGGCACCGCGTTCGTGCGCCCACGGGAGAGAAGGCACGCCGTGCAGACCCGCACCTCGCTCGCAATCTGCTCCAACTGCTCCGATTTAGACACGTCGCTACCTCCCTTCTTGATTGCTCCACGTCGCCAGCCTGACGTTGAGTGCCCGCTGCATCCCGCGCAGCCGCTCGACAGCCGCCGCGTCTGGGGCGTGCAACACCATCGGCCAGGCGTCCTCGCCGTCCCGGTAATAGGCGGGCCGCACACCCGCCCGCTCGAATCCAACCTGCCTGTAAAGGTCGAACGCCACTTTGTTGGAAGCGCGCACTTCCAGCGTCACTTGCTTCGCGCCACGCGCCAGGGCCTTATCTACCGCAAACAGAAGCAGAAACTTCCCCAGTCCGCGCCTGCGCCAACG
Organism: Anaerolineae bacterium; assembly: GCA_016926575.1. Lineage (GTDB taxonomy): Bacteria > Chloroflexota > Anaerolineae > B4-G1 > DUEL01 > JAFGOJ01. The sequence goes on from JAFGOJ010000418.1 coordinate 1,051, forward strand.
CACGTGCACCGCGATCGTGCAGATGTGCGCGGCCCCTTTGCGCATCCGGAACCCCACGTATCCTAACAACGGCAGACCATTGGCCCGCTCACCCGCCAACCCGACCGGTTCAGTCGCACGCTGCTGGAGCACGTAGAAGAAAGAATCCTGGCGAAATTTCAATTCGTACCGGTAGGCCGACTCCGGCCAGGGGGAAGGAAAGGCCTGTCTCTCGATCGATAGCACCGCCGGAATGTCGGCCAGGCGCATCGGCCGGATCAGGAGGACCGCCGGCGAAGTAAGCGCAGCTTGAGCCACCGTCCCCGCACTACTGCCGGACATCGCGCGCGTCCTCGGAGAGGGATTGGTGGAGATAGAGCGGGGCCAGGGAGGCCGGATCGTCCGCGTCGCCGCCACGGATGCGCTCCCAACCCAGCTCAGCCAGGAACCCCGCCCGGCGCAGCGACCAGGCCGGAGAAGTCACGCCGGACAGGTCGCCCAATCCCGCCAGAACCTTCGCCCCGCGCGGGTCCACCTCTCCACAAAACAGCGTGGGCTCGGTGGTCTGCTCGGCCAGCGCGGCCCACGTCGTCAAGTGCGGGCCATCCTGGCACTGCCAGGCCTCCCGCCAGCGATAGACCGCCACGCAGATGCGCCCGCGCCCGGCCTGGAGCACTGCCGCCAGCGGCCGCTCATCGCGCCCCTGCCCCGCAGCGACCACGTCCAACGTCGGCACACCCACCAGTGGGATCGCGTTGGCCAGCGCCAACCCTTTCGCCGCCGCCAGCCCCACCCGCAGCCCGGTGAACGAGCCCGGCCCCGTCGTCACCGCGATGCCGGTGAGCGCCGACGCATCGACGCCCAGGTCTTCCATAGCCCCCACCAGCCGGGGGGCCAGATGCACCGTGTGCTGCCAGCCCGCCTCCCACGTCATTTCCCAACGCAAACGCGCCCCATCGTGAAGGGCCAGGCTGGCAACGCGCGTAGCCGTATCGATAGCGACCAACATGCTCATACTCCAAACGTGGCCTGGCGGAATGCCAGCAACATATCGTGGTAAGACGGTCCGTGTGCCGTAAACAACAGACGGCGCTGTTCCTCACCGATCGTGTCGATCTGAATCCACAGGTGCTCCTCCGGCAAGACCGCCGCGGCACGCTCCGGCCATTCGATCACGGACACCACGTCGGGGTGGCCCAGCCAATCGTCCAATCCCAGGCCGTCCGCTTCGCGTGGGTCTTCCAGGCGGTAGAAATCCAGGTGGATCAACATCTGATGGCCGGAAGGGCGGCGGTGCTGACGCATCAGGACGAAGGTGGGGCTGATCAGCGGCTGCGCCACGCCCCAGCCGCGACCGATGCCCTGGCACAGCACGGTCTTCCCCGCGCCCAGCCCGCCTTGCAGACAGATCACCTCGCCCCCCTGCAGCAACTGCCCCAGGCGCGCACCCACCCGGCGCGTCTGCTCCGGACTGCGGCTGATAAATTCCAGCGAGTGGTCGTTCAAAATCGGTGCCATCGTGTGGCACTGATTATACAACTGATAGATGAGAGGGACAAGACAGAAATCATCCAAAAGTACCATTGAAGTCGCTGCTCCGGTGTAGTATAATTAATCTTGTTTTTCTTGCATACAAGACAGGGAAATACGTCCAGAGAGGAGCATTTTATGAGTTCGAACGAATGTAAGCCGTTCTACGGCGCGGTCACCGTCAGCGACCGCGGGCAGATCGTCATCCCGGCCGAGGCGCGGCGGGACCTGAACATCGAGATCGGCGAGAAGCTCCTCGTCGTGGGCGGGCCTTCCGGCGGACTCCTTCTCATCCGCGCCAGCCTTGTCGGGCAGATAGTCAGCCAATGGTCGGACATGGTTCGCTTGTTGGAGGAGGCTGCAGAGGACGATGGCTCCGTATGACGCGTCGACTGGCAGCAAACAACGCTCGGCGGGTTGAAAACCCGCCCTAC
>JAFGOJ010000419.1 GCA_016926575.1 Anaerolineae bacterium
GCCGCAGCGGAGCGGGCGGCGCGCCGGCTTTCCCCGGATCACGTCGCCGTCTTGCGGGAGATGGCGGACGTCACCTACTGCCTGGACGATCCCCAAAGCCACGTGGCGTTTCTGGACGCCAACCGTACCTTTCACCTCACCCTAGCCGCCGGCTCGGGCAACCGCCGGCTGGCCGACGAGCTGGGCACGGTGATGCTGGAGATGGACCGCCTGTTCCACCTGGGGCTGCGCGTGCGCGACAGCGCCCAGGAGATGAAACAGGAGCATCAGGACGTCGTCGCGGCCCTCGAGGCTGGCGACGTGGACGCCGTCAAAGACCTGGTCGCGCAGCAAATTCTCACCTCGCAGACGCGGGTGATGGAAGCGATCCTGCGCGGGCATATTCAATCGATTCACATTGGAGAGTGATGGAAAATGGCGCGTGTACCGTTGAGCATAGAGACGATTCGCCGGCAGATCGTGGGTCTGGAGCAGGTGGTGCCCCTGTTGGACGGGCGGCGGCGGCCCTACATCAACCTGGATAACGGGGCCAGCACCCCGGCCCTCAAATCGGCCCAGGAGAAGGTGAACGAATTTCTGGAGTGGTACGCCAGCGTCCACCGCGGCGCTGGGTTCAAGTCCCAGTTGTCGACCTGGGCCTACGAGGAGGCCCGCGCCATTGTGCTGCGCTTCGTGGGGGCCGACCCGCGGGCCAACACGGCGATTTTCGGCAAGAACACCACCGATCTGCTCAACAAGTTGGCGCACCACTACCGCGCGCGCGGCGAGCGCGTGCTGACGACGACGATGGAGCACCACTCCAACCTGCTCCCCTGGCGCGTCGACGGCGGGCTGGTGGACTACGTCGGCGTGCGTGCGGACGGGCGGCTGGACGAGGACGATCTGGTGCGCAAATTGGAGGCGTACGGTGGCGATGTGGGGCTGGTGGCCGTCAGCGGCGCGTCGAACGTCACCGGTTACGTCACGCCCATCCACCGCCTGGCGGAGATCGCGCACCGTTTTGGCGCGCGCATCCTGGTCGACGCGGCGCAGCTCGCCCCGCATCGGCAGATCGAGATGGGCCATCCGGACGACCCGGCGCACATCGATTTCCTGGTTCTCTCGGCGCACAAGATGTACGCGCCCTTCGGCAGCGGCGCGCTGATCGGACCGCCCGACGTCTTCGCCGACGGTGTGCCGGACGAGGTGGGCGGCGGCGTGGTCGACATCGTGACGCTGGAGCGGACGGTGTGGAACGCCCTGCCGGAGCGCGGCGAGGCCGGTTCGCCCAACGTGGTGGGCGCGATCGCGCTGGCGGCCGCCGCCGAGGCGCTCCAGGCGATTGGCTGGCCCGCCATCGAGGCGCACGAGCGTGAGCTGACCGCCTACGCGCTCGAAGCGCTGCGCGCTATCCGCGGCCTGCGTATCCTGGGGAGCAGCGACCCCGCAGCCGTGGACGAGCGTCTGGGAGTCATCAGTTTCGTGCTGGGCGATATGCCGCACGCGCTGGTGGCGGCGATTCTGGCCCACGAGTACGGCATCGGCGTGCGCAACGGCTGTTTCTGCGCCCACCCGTATCTCCTGCAGCTGTTAGAAGTGTCGCCCGAGGAGGCCCAGGCGTACCAGGCCGCCATCGAGCGGGGAGACCGCACCCGCATCCCCGGCGCGGTGCGCGCCAGCCTGGGCATCTACAACACCCGCGCCGAGGTCGACGAGCTCGTCGCGGCGCTGTCTCGCATTGCCCGCGGCGACGTCGCCGGCGACTACGTGTTGGACCGCTCGACGGGGGATTACGCGCTACAGGGGTACGCGGTGCGGTTCGAGGATTTCTTCTCCTTCGCGTGACTTTTGTCGTAGACAAGCAGCGCCCTCCGTGTTATACTTGCTGCGGTAAATCTCTAAAGGGGGGCGCTGTGTCTACGTTCACACATCAACCGCGCAGGCCGTTCGACGTAAACGCCCGTTTGCTACTCCTGGTCACGCTGTGGGAGAGCGCGCTGGTCGTGCTCTTGAGTCCCCTCTCGGGCTCGGGTCCGCTGGCCGGGCTCGATCTGCCGGGTCGCTTGGGCCTGGTGCTGGACGGCGCGGGACGGGTCGGGCGCATCATCATGCTCTACCACGCGCTGGCGGTGCCGTTCGTCGCCGCACTGGTGTATCTGATCCTCGATCTGCTGCCCTTCGACGAGAAAACGCCCCGCATCGTCCGCCCGGCTATCACGGCCGGGTATCTGCTGACCGGCGTCGGCGGGCTGGGGTTCGCTTACCTGGGCGGGAGCTGGATCGCCCACGGCCTCTTCATCGTGGGGCTGAGCGTGAGCTTCTACGCCGGTGTGGTACTGTGCGTGGGGCTCTTCCCCTGGCGGCGTGACGGCGGCAGCTTCTCCTGGGAGCGATTCGCGTTCTGGCTGATGGCTCTGTTCACGCTGATTTCGACCTGCATCGGCGGCGCGGCGGCGGCGTACTTCGGCAACGGTTTCGAGGCGTTCCTGGCCGAAGATGTGGTGCGGCTGGAGCACACCCTGGGACACCGCGCCATCATCGCGCACCTTCACATTATGTTGACCCTGATCGACATCGCGCTGCTGTTGATCCTGGCGCGCGTGTTTCGTCTGGAGGGGCGACTCCAAACGCTGACGATGGCCCTGACCGCGGTGGGCACGCTGGTGGTGGGCTTCGCTACGTGGAGCGTGATGGTCTGGGAAGGCGCGCACAAGGTCATCAACATCGGGTCGGCATTTCTGCTGCTGCCGGCGCTGCTGGTGGCGTTTCACGCCTTCGCGCGCCTGGCCGGTGCCGGCGGACCGACCCTGGCGGGGAAGCTGCGGGCGCTGCTGCGGGACCCGGTGCGTTTTGGGATGGCGTTCGAGCTGCTGTTCGTCAACGCCGTCGTCACCGTGCCGGGGGTCAGCGTGGCGTTCAACCTGGAAACCTATCGTCAGCCGGCGTGGTTGGAGGTGGAGCGCGCCATCGCTGTGGGCCACTGGCACGTCCTGGCCACCCTATCGGCGGTGGTCGCGCTGCTGGTGGTGGTAGACCGGCTGGAGGTGCGGGGGCTGCTGCGCCAGCTTGTTGGATGGGGCGTGCTGCTTGGCTCGACCCTGGCCTTCGTGTTCGTCCAGTTCTATCTGTTCCACCAACCAGGGGTGACGGTGACCTGGCCGCTCTTGTTCGTCGACGTGGGCATCGGCCTGTTCCTGCTGGCCCTGATGGTGCTGTTGGGCGCGGAAATCAAAAACCTGTTCAAGGAGACATAGATGGTATCAAGGCAAATCGTATTCGCACTGGTGACGTTTTTCCACGACTTCTTCACCGCTGTTTGGATCGGCGGGCTGGTCGTGTTGGGGACGACGGTGCTGCCGTCGGCTGTGAAGGTGTTCGGCAAGGGGCCGGAGACGAAGAAGCTGATGGACGCGATCCAGAAGCGGCTGAGCGTGTTCATCTACGTCAGCATCGTGGGGCTGTGGGTGACGGGATTGCTCCTCTCCCAGCGCGCGCCCGGCTTCCAGGGCCTGTTCCACTTCGGCACGCCCTACGCGACCGTGCTGTCGCTGAAGCACATCCTGGTGCTGCTGATGGTTGCGGTAACCGTGATTCGCAGCCTGGTGTTGGGGCGGTTGTCGGGGCAGCCGGCTGCGCAGGTCGAAAAGCTCAAGATGGCGCTGTTGTTTCTCAACATGGCGTTGGGCGTGTTGGTGCTCTTGCTGAGCGGATTCAGCGCGGCGCTGGCGGGCGGCCTGCCGGCGGGGTAGTACGTGGAAAGAACCCTCGCCCGCCAGGTCGCGCGGACGCGGCTGGCGGATTATTGGTCGCTGATCAAATTCCCGCAGACGGCGCTGCTGCTGATCACGGCGTTTTGCGCCTACCTGCTCACGCACGGCCTGCCGGCCGACCTGCCCCAGGTGGCGGGGATGGCGGCGGCGCTGTTCCTCTCGGTGGGTGGATGCACTGCGTTGAACATGGTGCTGGATCGAGACATCGACGCGCGGATGGGGCGGACGGCGAGCCGCCCCTTGGCTGGAGGGCGTATACGCCCGCTCAGCGGGGCGCTTTTCGGCGGGGCGCTGTCGGCGGTGGGGCTGGCGCTCGCGTTTGCGCTGGACGTGAGGTTCGGGGGCGTGGTCGCCGCGGGATTCCTGTTCGACCTGCTGGTCTACACGGCGTGGCTGAAGCGACGCACGCCGCTCTCCATCGTCTTCGGCGGCGTGGCGGGGGGCATGCCGGTGCTGGCGGGGCGCGTTCTGGCGCTGGGGCGGATCGATTGGGTGGGCGTGTTGATCGCCGCGTCGATCCTGTTGTGGATTCCCTCGCACATCCTGACCCTGGCGCTGCGCTACGCCGACGACTACCGGCGCGCGGGCGTGCCCACGTGGCCCATCGTCTACGGCGTCGCGCCGACGCGCGCGTTCATTGCCGTGGCGAACCTGTTGAACGTGGGCGTCTTGACGGCCTGCGGGCTGCTGTTGCGGATCAACGCGCTCGCGCTGGCCCTGCTCCTGGCGCTGAGCTGCGGCATGGTCGTGCTGGCGGTGCGCCAGTTGGTCGCTCCGACCGAGCGTGGCAACTGGCGGCTGTTCAAGCTGGCATCGATCTACATGTTGGCGTCTTCGCTGCTGCTGACGGTGGGGGTGTTGGTGTAAGCAGGGGGCATCCGCCGCATCGGCCAGACGCCCCCACGTTACTTGTGTGTGCGCTGCGAGCGGCCTACACCGTCTCGGCCTGTTCCGCCACGACGATACCCATCTGCTCCAGTTCGCCCAGCACCGGCTCGTAGATATCTGGCAGCACCGGGATGTGAACGCCCGTCAGTTGGATCGTCCCGTCGAGGATCATGCGTGTGGCGATGGCGGCAGGCAGGCCCACCGTCCGCGCCATAGCCGAATCTCCGCCCGGCGTGCCGTAGTCGATCATCGTCGCCACGATGTGTTCCTTCCGGTCGGGGTACTGTGCCACGAAGTCGTGTACTAGCGTCACCATGTCCCGCTCGCCTTCCCGGTAGGGCATTTTGACCAGCATCTGGTCGGCCAGGACGTCCAGGTAAGTCTTCTTGTCGGAGACGGGCCGGTTGTCCAGCAGGCCGAGCCAGGTCAGGCTCATCATCACGCCGGAATGGGGGGCGACGTTGAGCGCCGCGGCCAGTTTTTTCTCCAGATCGGGTGTGTCGTCCAGGCCGATCAGCTCCGCCGTCGCCTGGCGGAAGGTCTTTCCGGGCAGGTCGGCGTGTTCCTCCAGGCTGAAATACCCCACCTGGTTGAGCTTTTGCAACACGTCGCACCATCCCAGGTTGCGCAGCGTGCCGCGGTACATCGTCTCCGTTTCGGGGATGCCGTACAGGTCGACGTAGGGCAGCGAATCGCGGTTGGGGTAGGCCTCCAGGTCGCCCAGCCCTTCGACCCACATCACGAAGTGCGTGGCGAAGAGGCGCGCGTTGGGCACGTTGACGACGCCCCCGTTTTCGAGGTACTGGGCGTTGTTGCGCCCGGCCAGGACGACACCACGCGGGCTCCAGGAGAACTTGTAGCCCAGCGGGTTGTCGTTGGCGTCGGGGGCAGGCAGGCCGCCGCAGTAAGAGCGGAACGCTTTGATGTGGCCGCCGCCGGCGTGGACCCGGTCGATCACGCGCATGGCCGACATGTGGTCGATGCCGGGGTCGAGGCCGATTTCGTTGAGCAGGATCACCCCCGCGTCCTTCGCCGCGCCGTCCAGCGCCTGCATCTCGTCTTTGACGTAGGATGTCGTGACCAGGTGGCTGCCGTGGCGGACGCACTGCTCGGCGACCTGGACGTGGAAGACGTAGGGCAGCAGGCTGATCGCCAGGTCGGACTCCGCGACCAGGGCCCCCAGCGACTCGCTGTCGTGCGCGATGTCAAAGGGCAGCGCGCGCCCGTTCGACCGGCCACCGATCAACTCGTTGGCCTTGCTCACCGTCCGGCTGGCCACCGTGACGTGGAAATCCGGTTGGTCGAGCAGATACTGCACCAGGGGTCTGGCGACCAGACCCGCACCAAGAACGAGAATGTTTTTCATAGACTCCTTTCGAACGAATTGCGAGTTGCGAATTGCGAGTTGTGCACTGAGGTTCCTAATTCGCCATTCCTAATTCGCTGTTTACAGATAGTCCTCCAAGTATTGATACTGCGGTGTCAGCTCTCCCTGGTAGGTAATCACCGCGCGCTTGATCTCCGGCGGCAGGTCGAGCGCTTCGAAGGGGGCGGTGTAGTCGGCCTGGGCGATGGCAGGGACGTAGTCCTTCAACACGCTGCTGAAGTAGAGCGACGCTTCGCGCGGCAGCTCGCTGGGCAGGATGTCGACGGCGAGCACGACCAGGCCGTCTCCGGCGACGCCATCTTGGGCTGCCCCCGTCAGGGGATTGTAGACGTAGATTGGGTTGCCCGGTTCGGTGCAGCGGACGTTGCATTGGATGGACCCTTCGACGTCGCAGGTGATGTCGCCGATGACGCGCAGGCGGGGGCGCTCCGGGCCGTTGAACAGCGCGCGCGCGTCGTCCTTGGTCATCAGGCGCGGGTATCTGGTATCCCAGTAGATGCCGTTGACCAGCATGGTCAAGTAGGGCAGGTAAGCGGGAAAGCGGCTGCGGTACGCTTCTGGGTGGTCGTAATACTCTTGCAGCTTGAACGCGGCGTCGGGACCAACTGGCTCGACGATGTGTTGTTCTTTGAAGACCACCTTGTAGAGTGTGTGCGGGCTGGCTTCCCCGTCGAACAGGGCGGCCAGTTGCTCCGGAGCGACGTCCTCGAACGGCAGCAAGTCGAAGATGTCCTGCGCGCCCTGGGAGACGTTGCCATATCCGGCGAACCCGACGACCAGCGGGGTCAGGCTGTGCGGCAGCCCCTCGGCGCGGATACGTTCCCCGGCTTCTTTCACAGCCTGCCTGGCGCTCTCCAGGTCTGGATAATCGTGCGCCTGGCGCAGCGTGTTGAACGGGGTGGGGAGGCCTTCCCATTCCAGGCGCTGGCCCAGTGCCCACAGGCTGTCGAGCATGCCGGCCCAACCGGCTTGCCGGCCGAAGAAAATCAGCCGCCGGCCGTTCGCGTCGGTCACTTTCTCGTAGTCGATCAGCGTGCAGTTCCGCTCCAGCAGCGTTTGGAGCATCTCCATATTGTACGTCTGTCCCTTGATCACGTGGGCGAAGAAAACGTAGGCGGCGTTAGGCAGAATCAGCTTTGGTGGGACCTCCTTCACCGCGAAAATCGCGTCGCAAGCGGACAGGTCCTCTTGCACCATCGCTCCAATGGCCTCGTACTCCGCTTCCTTGAACACACGGATGTCGGATGGCTGAACGACGAACTCCAGCCCGTGATTCTTCTTCAGCCAGGCCGCATCTTGGGGCACGATCGGCACGCGCCGTTCCCAGATCGACTTATCCTCCCGGCGAATTCCAACTCTTCTTGTCATTTTCCCATTTCCTCATTTATTATTGATCTTGCCACACCTTCCACGGCGCACTCTCGTGCCAGATAGCGTCCAGTTCTTGTGCTTCTTTGAACGTGTCCATCGAGCGCCAGAACCCTGCGTGGCGGTACATCATCAACTGGCCCTCGGCCGCGAGGCGCACCATCGTATCGCGTTCCAGGTGGGCCGCGTCGCCGTCCAGGTAGTCGAGCACGCCAGGTTCGAAGACCATGAACCCGCCGTTGATCCAATGCTCCAGGCGCGGCTTTTGCTCGAAATGGGTCACCTGCCCGTCCGCATTCGCGTCCAACAGGCCGTACTGCCAACGCGCCTTGACCCCGGTGACCGTCGCCAGCTTGCCGTGGCGGCGATGGAAGGCCAGCAGCGCGTCGATGTCCAGGTTGCCCACGCCGTCGCCGTAGGTGACGAAGAACGTGCGTCCGGCGATGTAGGGAGCCACGCGGGCGATGCGCCCGCCCTTGTTGGTCAGCAGGCCCGTGTTGGCCAGCGTGACGTGCCAATCCTCGCCGGCGCTGCTGCCGTGATACGCCACGCCTCCCGAGTCGCCCAGTCGCACGGTGAAATCCCGCTGCATCATTTCATATTCGAGAAAATATCGCTTGAGCACCTCGCCTTCGTAGCCCAACGTGAGGATGAATTCGCTGTGTCCGTAGGCGGCGAAGATCTTCATCACGTGCCAGATGATGGGGCGGCCCCCCACCTCGACCATTTCCTTTTTCGTCGAGGTTTCCCCTTTCATACGGGTGCCTTGCCCGCCGCACAGGATGACGACGGGCAGAGATTCCTTGGCGTTCATTGGCTCTCCTTGACCATGCGCGCCAGGGTCATCGCCAGGGGCGGGTAGGCGACGCCGTTTTCGGTGACGATGCCGGTGACATACCGGTGCGGGGTGACGTCGAAGGCCGGGTTGGCGGCGCGCACGCCCTCCGGGACGACGCGCTGGCCGTGGAAGGTGATCCCGGTCACCTCGTCGGCGCTGCGTTCTTCGATGGGGATGTCGTCACCGGTGGGCAGGTCGAGATCGACCGTCGACGTGGGCACGCAGGGGTAGAAGGGAATGCCGTTCTCCTTGGCCACCACCGCCAGCTTGTACGTGCCGATCTTGTTGGCCACGTCGCCGTTGGCGGCCACGCGGTCCGCCCCCACCAGCACCACGTCGACCTGGCCGGTGCGCATGAAGTGGCCCGCGGCGTTGTCGGCGATCAGGGTGAAGGGGATGCCCGCCTGTTGGAGCTCCCACGCGGTCAGGCGCGCCCCTTGCAGGCGCGGCCGCGTCTCGTCGACCAGCACGTGGACGCGCTTGCCCTGCTCGTGCGCGGCGCGGACGACGCCCAGGGCGGTGCCGTAATCGACCGTGGCGAGCGCGCCGGTGTTGCAGTGGTGCAGGATGGTGGCCCCATCGGGGATGAGGGCCGCGCCGAACGCGCCCAGGCGTTGGTTGATCGTAACGTCCTCGTCGGCGATGGCCTGGGCCTCGGCCAGCAGTGCCGTGCGGATCGCGTCGGCGGAATCGGCAGCTTCGGCGCGGCGCAGCGTCCGCTTCACCGCCCACGCCAGGTTGACCGCCGTGGGGCGGGTGGCGAGAAGCACGTTCGCGGCCCGTTCGAGGTCCGCCAGCAGCGCGTCGCGCTCGTCGGCCGGGCTGGTGTGGGCGGCCAGTGCCATGCCGAAGCCGGCCGTCGCGCCGATGGCGGGCGCGCCGCGCACGGCCATGTCACGGATGGCCTGGGCCACCGCCGCCACGTCCTCCAGATCGATCTGGCAGAACTCGGCGGGCAGCAGCCGTTGGTCGATCATGCGGACCTTGCCGGCGTGCCATTCGACAGTGCGCATAGGTTACCTCCGGTTGAGCGGTACGGGCTAAAGAGGCGGGGCGGATGCCGCCACAAGCGGCGGTATGGTAGCATAGGGCGGGGGTTTTGTCAATGAGTGAGGGCCTTCCCGAAAGCTCTCCGAGCTTTCGGGAAGGTTTGGCCCGATAGGGTTAGTTGGGCTGTGCGATGAGGCTCGTGCGCCCGCAAGTGTCTGTGCTGTCTTCTGGATTCTGGAACGTCCAGGTGGCCATCAGCATGTCGCCCACGCCGAGTTCGTGGGAAGACAGGTCGTAGTTGGGGGATGTGAAGGTGGCTTCGTTGAGGTTGTTCGAGGGTAGGATGGTTGCCGTTCCGACGTCCTGCGTGAGTAGCTCGTCCCCCGTCGATTCCACGCGCCTGACTGTCAGGGTCATGACGAGAGGGATTGCTTCGATATCGGTTCTCTCCGTGCGGATGATGGCGTGGAGTTCGATGGTGCTGAAGTTGTAGATCTCTGGATAACCTTGAACGTCCGCCATATGGCAACTGATGATCGTTACAGGTAGATCGGGTTCGGATATCTGCGCGTGGGCCGGTAAGACGCCGACTTGCACGGCTGGGCTGCTCCATTGCTCGGGCAGCAGAGTCGCCGCGGCGACCGCGCCGCCCGTCGCGGCGAGGGCCTTCAGCAGCTCGCGGCGACTGAGTCCCTCTGTGTGGTTGTTCTTATCCTCTGGCATATTTCCTCCCTGGGGGTCGACTTGATCGTTATGTAAAATGACGTAACTGCTCAGCTACTCTTCGTTGTTGCCCTTCCCTGTCCGCGCGGGGGGGAAGCGGGGGTGTTGAGAGCGGCGAAGCCGCTCTCAACACCCCCATTTTCCCTCTTTTCGGGCCGGGGGCATTGCTCAGGCGAGCAGCCTGAGCAGTTACAAAATGACGCTGATACTGTTTCGATGCGTGCAGTATAGCATAGAGTTGGGGGGGGAGCAACTGCCTTGAC
>JAFGOJ010000420.1 GCA_016926575.1 Anaerolineae bacterium
GGGCACCAGCGCACTACAATCCGTGCTGTCATTCTGAGCCCGAGCGCAGCGAGGGCGAAGAATCTGCCCCTTTCGCAGTGAAAAAGCTATTTCAGACGGGGGTAGACCCTTCGCTTCGCCCTTCGGGCGTCGCTCAGGGTGACAGGCTGGTTACCGAAGTAATTTCTTAACCTTCATTTCTGTTTCAATACCCCACCTGCACGTCCACCCGGTTCGGTACTGGTTCTCCGCGTGCCACGGCGTTGAGTAGCTGCGCCAGGTGATCCATACGCAACCGGTCCGTCCGGTCGGAACTGCCCGCGCGGTGCGGGCTCATCACGACGTTATCCAGCATATGGAATGGATAGTCCGCCGGCGGCGTGTGGGAACGGGACGCCTCATCCGCAGGGTAGTTGTACCACACATCCAGCCCAGCCGCGTGAATCGTGCCGCCGGACAGCGCACGGTAGAGCGCGCTCTGGTCGACGATGGCCCCGCGCCCCACATTGACCAGCACCGCGTGCGCGGGCAGCCGTGCCAGCTCTGCCGCGCCGATCAGCCCATCCGTCGCGGGGGTGTGCGGCAGGCAGATGAGCAGCGCATCGGCACGCGGGAGGAGCTCGGGCAGCGCCTCAGGTGGGTAGACCACAGCGAACGCGTCCGGCGCAGGACGCCGCCGCGTCGCCAGCACATCCATCCCCAGGGCCCGGCAGACGCGCGCCACCCGCTGGCCGATCGCGCCATAGCCCAGAATCAGCGCGGTTTTCCCCTCCATCAGCAGCGCAGGCGTGGGCGCGTAGCGCGGGCGCCAGTCGTGCGCGCGCAGCGCGCGGTCGACCGGTACGAGCGCACGCGCTGCCGCCAGCATCAGCGTGATCACCATCTCGGCCACCGGCGCGGCGTTGTGGTGCAAGTTGTGCACTGCCAGCGCGGGGAAGTCGAGCATCAGCCCGCGCGTCTGCTCCGGCAGCCCGGCCCAGGGGATGACCAGCAGCTCCAGGTTCGGGCTGGCGGTGACGTGTTCCCGCCCCGGCCGCCCGGCGACGAGAACGCGGTAATCGGCGGGATCGGGCAGGTCCGGGCCAAGAACGATGTGCACGTCCGGCTCCAGACGCTCGCGCAGGCGCGTCAGGTCCTCTGCGTCGGGCGGGTGTAGAACGAAGACCGGGCACTGCATCACGAAATCGGCCACACGCAAGAGGTGCTTTTGGGGAAGAGCGCGTCGAGCAGTTCCCGGGTCGTGTCGTTGCCTGCCCAGCAATCGGCGAAGGCAGCGTCCAGCTCGTCGAACGTGCGGTAGCCGAAAAGCATCTGCAAGAAGGTCATATTCGGGAAAGCGGCGTCGCCGCCTTCCTTGACCGTGGGCTGCCAGGGCGTGATCTCGGTCAAGCGGCCGCCTTCCAGAACCAGACGCAGACCGCTGCGGTAGAAGCTGATCTTCGCCTCGCCCGTGTGGCCGGAGAGGATCGACGCCGCCAGCCGCGTTTCCAGCGCCGGCCGGACGTGGCGCAGGAAGCCGGGCAGGTCCGCTACGCGCATATACCAGGCGTAGGGCTTGCGCACGTCGGGCAGCAGGTTGCGCGCGGCGTGGTAGGCCGGGTGGTCGGCCCCCAGGCTGAACACGAACGTTTCGCACGGGCCGTGCTTGGGGGTAGCGGCCGCGTAAGCGTCCCCGGTTTCTTGCAGGTAGCGGAAGACGCCGGGGATAACTGCGGCCCAGGAGATGCCGGGCTTCAGTTCGAAGGCCTTCCAGAGGTAACACTTGCCCTTCCAAACCATGGGAAGGTGGGTCAAGAAGCCGACCGGTTCCCCGCCGGCCGTCTCGACGATGCGCAGTTCGGTGCGCTCGCCGTTCTTGGGGTGACGGCCGTCCAACTCGTACCGCCACATCGCGTCGTCGCGCAGGCATGTGATGGGGTAGCGCTGCTGGCCGTGTGCGTAGAGCTGGGCAATGAACGGCAGGTCCACCGCCTGCGCCGGGCGCACGCGGTACGGTTCCGGCTCGCCGTCCTTCAACTTGGGGACGTGGGTGCGATAGCCCTTCCGGTCGCCGCCCAGGTCCATCGCCATCTCGTAGCCGAACTGGCGGTAGAACCAGGGGATGCCGGTGATCGCCTGCACCAGCTCGCCCCGTTCGGCGCTCCATCCGTGGATCACCTCGAACTGGGCGCGCACCAGCCCACGCCCCCGGTAGTCGGGCAGCGTGCAGACCACCTCGGGCCGCCCCACACCGAACGGGATGCCCGCGTAGGCCCACGTCTGCGAGATCAGGTTGAGCGACGAGACCGCCGCGCCGGTCTTCGTGTCTACCACCAGCGTGAAGTCGCTCGGTTGAATCGTGGGGTGCGTGCCACTCATCAGGTCGCGCGTCCAGTGTATGAGGTGCTCGTTCGGTTCCGTCTCGTCGGGGTCGCGCAGCGTCTCGCCTTGTAACGCCAGCAGCGACTCCAGATCATCCGGCGTCGCCCGCCGCAGCACCAACCCATCCCCTAAATCCCTCACCACATTCGGATCAGCCACCCATCTTCCTCCGTTTTGTCATCTGTCATTTTCTTGTAACTGCTCAGCTACGCTTCGCAGTTGCCCTTCCCCGTCCGCGAAGGGGGA
>JAFGOJ010000421.1 GCA_016926575.1 Anaerolineae bacterium
CGTTTCCCGTTCCCCCGGCGGGGTGCAGGGGCGGAGCCCCTGCAAGGCATTGTTAACCGAGGGCGGCGGGTTTGAAACCCGCCCTACTTTAGCCAGGGCTATTTTCGGAGTAGCTACCCATACACAACAAAAGGAGCCATCAGTCAATTAACGAAAGTGCCCTTGTTGGGCAGACGGTAAGACACAACCCGCACGAGCGGCACAGCGTCTCATCGAGCGCCATCCGCCGGTCGAGTTGGAGCTGGCGCGCCCTGTAAGCACAGACGGTGACACAGCGCCTGCACGCGGTGCACAGGTCCACATCGAACGCGAATCGCAGCGGCGTGTGGGGGACTATCTCCCGCAGGTGCGGCAGAGCGGCGCCGCGCAGGCCGGCTAGGTCGCTGTGACCGTGTCCTTCGAGCCAGGCATCCAGGTGGGTCTGGGTCTTGCCGAACCAGGCCATCCCTTGCAGCAGGGGCGCGGTGTGCGTGCCTACCGCCGTCGCACCGGCCATCACCATCTCGACAACGTCCTCGGCGCGGGCCACGCCACCGGTGCCCACCACCGGCACGTCGTAGGCGAGGCGAATCTGGGCCACGGCGCGCAGGGCGATGGGGCGGATCGACTCGCCGGAGTACCAGGCGAACGCGCCCAGCGTCGGCCGGCCGCTCTCCACGTCGATGCGCAGCGCTGGGCCGATGGAGTCGATGGCCGTCACACCATCGGCTCCCGCCGCCAGACAGTCTCCCACAATTTGTACCAGGTCAGGCCAGTTGGCGCTGACCTTGACCAGCACCGGGATGTCGCCGGCTCTTTTGGCCGCGGCGACCATCGGCGCGGCGTCTTCAGCGCGGTAGGAGACCAGTTCCAGCATATCGGCGCCGGCGTTGGCCAGGGGCGCGGCCAGTTCAGCCACCTCCGCGGGCGTGTGGCCCGTGCTGGCGATCAGGACGCCGTCGCGGTCGCGCAGGGCGGGCAGTTCGTGCTCGATCCACCGGCGGGCGGGCAGGTCGGACCAGCCCTCGGTGTTGAGCAGGCTCCCGCGCCCGGCGGCGGCGATGTGCGGCACCGGGTTGACCGTCGCGTCGGGGCGGATGGTCTTTGTCACTACGGCTGCTGCACCCGCCGCAAACGCGGTGCGGATGCCTTCCGCATTCCACGACAGCGGCCCAGAGGCGAGAATGAGCGGGGAGCGGAGCGGAATTCCGCATAGGGTTGTCGTTATATCGGCCATTGGCTTATTCCTTCGAATTGCGAATTGCGAGTTGCGAATTATCGCTTCTCGCAATTCCTACCGCCACAGTTTGCTTGCTGCCTCCACCACTCGCGCTCGAATGGCTGCCTCGTCCGCGTGGAGTACCTGCCCGTCCCGCAGCAGCCACGCCCCCGCGCACATCACCCCACGCAGGTTGGAGGGATTGCGCCAGAGCAGGAGCTGGTCGGCCAGGTTGTGCGCCGCAAGGGGCGTGGGCAGATCGGTGGCGATGAGCAGCAGGTCGGCCGGGTGGCCGGGAGCGAGCGTGCCCAGGTCGGTGTGGCCCAGCGCCCGCGCGCCGTTCTGCGTCGCCATGGTCCAGGCGACGTGGGCGGGCATCGTGCCGGGGTCGAGCAAGCGCGCCTTGGGAGTCAGCGTTGCATCGCGCATCACCTCGAAAAAGTTGTTGACGTAGCCGTCGGTGCCTAGCGCGACGTTCACCCCTGCCGCGAGCATCTCCGGCACCGGCGCGAAGCCGCCGCCCACCTCGCAATTGGAGATCGGTTGGTGAGAGACGTGGACGGCGTGCCGGGCCAGGATGCCGATCTCGTGCGCGTCGATTTGGACGCACTGCGAGGCCAGCGCGTGCTCCCCCAGCACCCCCAGGCGCTCGTAGTATGCCACGGTGCGCAATCCGAAGTGTTCCAAACAGTAAGCGGGCTCGTAGGTGCCTTCGGCCAGGTGCATGTGGACGCGCGCGCCGCGCTCGGCGGCCAGCTCGAAGGCGCGGCGGATGAAGCGCTCGGGGCAGGTGAAGGTGGTGTGGAAGCACATCATGCCGGAGACCAGGCCGCCCGCCTTGTGGCTGGCGTCGATGAACGCGGCGTTCTCCTGCAAGCCTAACTCGCCGTTCTCCCGGCTCACCCGCTCGGTGGCCTCGAAAGAGAGCGTCCCGCGCAGCCCCCACCGCCGCACCACCTGTGCCTCGACGTCCAGCGCGTCGGGGAGGGCGTGAGGGGCCTCCAGGCAATCGTAGAACGTGGTCACGCCGGAGCGCACCATTTCCAGGCAGGCCCAGTCGACGGCGGCGGCGATCAGCTCGTGCGTCAGCCGGTCCTCGACCTTGGGCCACCAGAAATCCTCCAGGAAGGGCCAGAACCCGGCTGGCGCTGCGTCCAACGGGATGCCGTGCGCCAGCACGCCGTAGGTGTGGTGGTGCGCGTTGACGAAGGCCGGGGTGATGACGCAGTCGGTTGCGTCGATGACGGTGGCATCCGGGAAACGCGCGCGCAGGTCGGCGTGGGGGGCGGCGGCGAGGATACGGTCATTGTCGATTGCAACGCCCCAGTCCGGTTGCGGGGGCTGCGTCGTGTCGGACCAGAGCCATTGGCCAAGGATCACATAGGGGGGCATGTTACCTCCTGTAGCATCGATCTGGGGGGTAATTGGCAGGGTTGCTCGCGATGTATTCACGGCAGCGGTTCAAGTCGTTCTCGTCACGAATGACGTGTTCGTATCAAGATCGAGCTCGTTCAGTTTCTCCCGCGAGGGCCAGCCCTTCTCCTGATCCCATCCCCGCAACCGGTAATATTCCTCCAGCATCGGTTCGACATCGATGGTCTCACCGCGGGCGTTGCCGGAGGGAGACGGTTCTTCGAGGAAGCGACGCGGCAGGCGGTCGTCGGCGCGGGTGATGCCGTGGCGAGCGTTGTAGCAACGTTGGAGGTTGACGATGCGCTCCCCGATGCGCTTCAGCCGTTCGACCGGCATCTCCATCCCGGTGAGTGCCTCGACCGCCGCGGCGATGTCGGGCCAGTACAGCTCGGCCAGGACGAACGTGCCGCCCGATTTGCACACGCCCACCGAATCGATCACCGCGCCGAAGTCTTCGCCGTCCTTGACCAGGAACGGCTTGTGCTTCGTCGCCAGGGGCTGCGCCATCTCCGGCAGGTAGGCTTCCCCGTACCGGCGCAGGGCCTCGGCGGGATAGCCGGTCTCGTCGATGACGGGGAACGCCTTGAGGTGATCGGCTCCACGGCTCGAAGTGACGTGGGCCAGCCCCATCGACTTCTGCGCGCGGCCGTCCTGAGCCGCGATCTCCATCCCCTTGACGTGCATCGCATACCGTTCCGCGCCGCGGCCGATGGCCTGCGCCGCCCGGCGCACCCCGCCCGCCAGCACGTCGCCCAACCCCTCCCGGCGCACGATCATCTCCAGCAGCCGCCGCGCGACGTCGGTATCGCCCCACTCCAGCGCCAACCCGCCCGTGTCGTCCAGGTTGAGTATCTCCTGTTCCCACAGTTCCATCGCGAAGCTGATCGCCCGCCCGGCCGAGATCGTGTCCAGCCCCATCTCGTCGCAAAAGCGGTTGGCGGCGAGGATAGCGTCCAGGTCGGCGTTCCAGATACAGGCCCCCATCGCGTTCAACGTCTCGTACTCGACGCTGCGCAGGGCCGTGCCGGTGTGCGGGCCGTCGGGAACGCGGTACAGCTTGTCGCAGGCGATGGGGCAGCCGAAGCAGGCCAGGTGGCGCACGAAGGCGCGTGTGTGCAGCGCCTCAGCGCCGATCCGGTCGACCTCGGGGAAGGCCCCCATCTGGAAGTTGCGCGTGGGGAAGCGGCCCAGCGCGTCCATCATCGAGACGATGCCGGGCGTGCCGTAGGCGGTGACCGGGGCGTAGACCGGGTTGGCCTTGAGGCGGCGCTGGAAGTCGACGCACAGGGCGTGGAAGCGGTCGGGAGCGGCCACCGCAATCGGGCCGTGACCGCGCACTGCCACCGCCTTGAGCCGCTTGCTGCCCATCACCGCGCCCAGCCCACAGCGCGCCGCCGAGCGCTGCGGTGTGAGCTGGATGCCGGCGAAGCGCACCAGGTTTTCCCCGGCCGGGCCGATGGTCGCGGTCTTGACCCCCGCGTCGCCCCAGGCGCGGCGGATGGCGGCCTCGGTCTGCGACGTGGTGCGCCCCCACAGCGCGCCCGCGTCTTGCAGCGACACGCTTCCGTCTGAAATCGCCAGCGTGACGGGGTGGGGGGCCTGCCCGGTGACGACGATGGCATCCCACCCGGCGAACTTGAGCTCCGGGCCGAAGAAACCGCCGCTGTTGGCGTCGCCGTAGATGCCGGTGAGAGGGGACTTGGCGATGACTTCCACGCGGCTGCCGTTGGGGACCAGTGTGCCGCACAGCGGGCCGGTGGCGAAGATGAGCAGAGCCTCCGGGCTCAGCGGATCGACCTGCGGCCCGACGTGGTCCCACAGCATTCGTGTGCCGAAGCCGTTGCCGCCCAGATACGCCTCGAACAGGGCCGGGGCGTTCTCGCGCGCCTCAATCTTCCCCGTGCTCAAGTCGACAAACAGCCACTTCCCGGCATAACCTTTGTGTGAAAACATTCTACTCCTCTGAATTAGGAATTGCGAATTAGGAATGGCGGTCGGCATCAGTAATTCACAGCGCGCCATTCGCAATTCCTAATTTGCAACTCGCACCACCGCCCCCGTCGGGCACATCGCTGCGCATTCGGGCGCGCCGCCGCACAGGTCGCACTTGTAGGCGACGTTGCGGTCGTCGGCGAAGAACATCGCGCCGTAGGGGCAGGCCTCGACGCACGCGCCGCAGCCGATGCAGGTGTCGGCGTCGATAACCCAGGCTCCCGTGCGCGCGTCCTGCGCGATCGCTGCGACCGGGCACGCGGCCGCGCAGGGCGCGTCGTCGCACTGGCGGCAATGGTTGGGGCGGAAGGGTCCGTCGTCGCTCTCGGCGATCACGCGGATGCGCGCCCGCGCGGGCCAGACGACTCGCTCGTGATGGAAGGAACAGAAGGTCTCACAGATGCGGCAGCCTGTACACACGTCGGGATGAATTTCCAGGCGCATATCATCCTCCAAGTCGAACCATAAAGAACACAAAGAGCACAAAGATTTTTAGTATTCGCTTTAAGATTCTCTTGTTCTTCGTGCTGTTTTTCGGGCAATCTCGCGCAATTCCTTCATATTTTTGTAACTTCTCAATAAAGCGGGGAGAAGATGGGGGTTTTGCGGGCGGCTTCGCCGCCCGCAAAACCCCCACCCCCCACTTTTTGAG
>JAFGOJ010000066.1 GCA_016926575.1 Anaerolineae bacterium
CCGGGGGAACCGGAAGGTAAACCGCAGGTTTACCCGTTCCCCCGGCGGGGTGCAGGGGCGGAGCCCCTGCAAAGTCCTGGTAACCGACGGTCGGCGGGTTTGAAACCCGCCCTACAGGGCCGTAGGCTTATTTTCTAAGCAGTGGAAACCAGGTGTGTTTTTTTACCAGCCCAGCAACTGATCCAGGCCGATCCAGCGCAGTGGCTCGTAGAAGATGGGCGGGAGGATCTGGAACATATCGAGCAAGAAGAGCGCGATACAGGCGAAGATGACCAGCAGGATCAGGCACCCACAGCCGATCAGCAACCCGCGACGGGATTTGGGCGCGGGCGGTTCGGCGTACTGGGGCTGCTCGTAGGCCTGGGGAGCCGGGTAGGCCGTGGGTGTGTAGGGCGCGGGGGGCGGCGCGGCCGCTGATGGTTGCGGGATGAACATCGTGTCTGGCTGCTGCGCCGGGCTGGGCCGGGAGACCAACGTCTCTTCCGCGCCGGGGCCTGCGCTGTAATAGTTGAACGTTACCGAATCACCCAGCCCGACCACATCCCCATTGCTCAACGTGTGGGGGGCAGTGATCCGCGTGCCGTTGACAAAAGTACCGTTGGTGCTTCCCAGGTCTTCCAGGACGATGACGTAGCCCTGACGTCTCAACCGGGCGTGCTGACGCGATGCCTGGGGGTGGTTGACGACGACGTCGCTGGACGGGTCTCGCCCCATGATCATCATGTCTTTGTCCAGAGAGAAGTTTTGCCCTGGTTGAGGACCTTTCGTCATTACCAGCCGGAAGCCGTTGGTCATAACGTCCCTCCTAAACATCACAGTGGTAACTAAGCGATGATTCGAGTATACGCTGGATGGGGGCAATTGTCAAACGCTCGAAGTGTGGTACACTTGCGCGTATATGCGAGTAATCGACGCGCACGAGGATGTGGCCTGGAACGTCCTTGCATTGGGCCGGGATATGCAGCGCAGCGCTCAGGAGACGCGCCGGATCGAATCCGGCGGCCCGAACCCTGAACGCAACGGGCAGTGTATGCTCGGCCTCCCCAACTGGCTGGAAGGCGGCGTGGCCGTCGTTGTCGGTTCCATCTTCCTTTCCCCTGCCCGCAAAGCCTCTCATTTTTCCTGGGATTCTCAATGCTACGCCGACGCGCAGGAAGCCTACCGCGCCGGGATGGCGCAGATGGACGTCTACCGGCGTCTGGCGGGCGAGTCGGAGCGCATCGATTTGATCGAGGACCGTGCCGGGTTGGAGGCGGTGCTGGCGTCGTGGGAAGGAGACAGTCCGCGCGTGGGCTTCTTCGTGTCGCTGGAAGGAGCAGACCCCGTGCGCAGCCCGGCGGAGTTCGAGGACTGGTATGCCCTGGGAGTGCGCGGGGTGGGGTTGGCCTGGGCGTTGGGCTCCCGCTACGCCGGCGGCAACGACGCGCCCGGCCCGCTCACCGACGCGGGTCGCGCGCTGCTCGACGTGATGGCCGAGTTCGGAGTGCTGCTCGACATCAGCCATCTGGATGAGCGCGCGTGTTGGGAAGCGCTCGACCGGTACGCGGGGCCGGTCGCCGCCACGCACGCCAATCCGCGCGCGCTCGTGCCCACACCGCGCCAGCTCTCCGACCGGATGATCGCGGCGCTGGCCGAGCGGGACGGCGTGATGGGGATCGTCCCGTTCAACAAATTCCTCAAGCCGGGCTGGTTGCGCGCCGATGGGAAGGCGGCGGTCACGCTGGCAGACGTTGTGGCGGCCATCGACCACGTCTGCCAGGTGGTAGGCGACGCGGCACACGTCGGCCTGGGCTCCGACTTCGACGGCGGGTTCGGAGCGGAAGCGACGCCGGAGAGCATCGAAACCGTGGCGGACCTGCCCAAGATCGCGGCGGCGTTGACGGCATACGGCTACACGCCGTCGGACGTGGCCGGGGTGATGGGCGAGAACTGGCTCAGAGTGCTGCGCAGCGCGCTCGGGGGATAGGTTGCGCTTCGCGCTGGCATGTGCTACAATACCGGTACTTTTGACCTATGCGTTTCGATGTGTTCACCTTGTTCCCGACGATGTTTGCCTCTCCTTTGGAAGAGAGCATACTTGGTCGTGCTCGGGAACGGGGAATCGTCTTTATCTACCTTCACAACATTCGTGATTACGCTGCCGGCCGCCACCACATCACTGACGACGCGCCCTACGGGGGCGGCGGTGGGATGGTGATGAAGCCGGAGCCTATCTTTGCCGCTGTCGAGACGGTTTTGGGGAACGAGGAGGATGTCCCAATCATACTGCTTAGCCCTCAAGGCCGTCTATTTACGCATGAGGTGGCTGTGGACCTGGCCCGTCATCGCCGAGTGGCGCTCCTGTGCGGGCGTTACGAGGGCGTGGACGAGCGCGTGTGCCAGCATTTGGTCACCGACGAGATTTCGATTGGGGATTACGTCCTCAGCGGTGGCGAGTTGGCGGCGATGGTCATCATAGATGCAGTGACGAGACTGCTGCCTGGAACGTTGGGGGACCCTGCCGCGACGTTCGAGGATTCGCACGCCAGAGGTTTGCTGGAGTATCCTCACTACACGCGGCCCCCGGTTTTCCGCGGTTGGGACGTGCCGGAGGTGCTCCGTTCGGGAGACCACGCGGCTGTGACGCAGTGGCGGCGGGAGCAGGTTCTCCGGCGCACGTGGGAGCGCCGCCCCGATTTGCTGGCACGGGCGCCTCTGACCGCGCAAGACCGGGAATTTTTGGCCCAACTTGAAAAATGCAGCGCAGAGCATTGAACCTTTCGATCCGCTAAATAGTATTATATAGTGCAGGGAGTCTTTGGAGGAGAAGCCTATATGGGTATCATGCATCCTGATGGGCGCTTGGTGGTTCGTTTGCGGGTTGGAGATATCGACGCGCTTGGGGAACTGTATGAGAAGTACAAGACGAAGATATCTCGAACGGCGTTAGCGATTACCAGGGATCCGGGAGCGGCGGAAGACATTTCGCAAGAAACGTTTATGCGCCTCTTTACCCACGCTGAGCACATCTACACCGACGTGCCGGTGGGCCCGTGGCTGTATCGGGTTGCAGTCAACTTGAGCCATACGTGGATTCAGCGACAGCGCCGCCGTCCAGGGCTGCTGGAAGAGGTGCTGGATCGGCTGATGGCTCCCCTTCACTTGGTGCCCGAGCGGATGATGGAGCGGAAAGAGATACAAGAGACGGTGCAACAGGCTATCGCCAACCTCCCTTTGACCCATCGCACGGTCGTCGTTCTCTTTTACCTGGAAAGTTTGAGCCTCAAGGAGATTTCTGACATTCTTGAGATACCCGAGGGTACGGTGAAGTCTCGTTTACATTACGCTCGAAAACAGCTCAAAGGGCTGTTGTCTGAGAGACGAGCGGTTCCCGAGGTGGTGTATGAATTCACGTGAGACCCAAACGATAGACGACCTGATCGTTCAAGCGCTTCAGGCACAGGTGAAGGACGTGCAGCCGCCTTCCCGCATCTGGCGGCGGGTCCGCCGCCGCGCAATGACCTGGTGCGTCTGTCGCAAACCCGAGTCGTCGCCTGGTTTGAAAGTCAACCTGGCTGCAATGTTTCATGTTGAAAGCCCTTTCTTCCCCAGTACTGGCCGTATCCGCAACGATTCGGTCACCATGCGCATGTTGGAACTGCGCCTCGTCGGTCGCGCTGAGTCGTTTTTCCGTTTCGTGTGATTTCCACTGGCGCCGCGCGTTCGGTTTCCCCTTCGCTGCGGCCCCAGTGGCATGGGTGTGTGTAAAGGAGTTCTAATTATGGATCGAGGAGCGCTATGGGAACCTTGATGGAAGTCAAAGATCTGACCACCCGCTTCTATACAGAAGACGGGGTCGTTTACGCTGTCAGCGGGGTCACTTATTCCCTCGAAGAGGGTGAGACGCTGGGAGTGGTCGGTGAGAGCGGATGTGGAAAGAGCGTGCACGCGCTTTCCATTATGCGCCTCATTCCTCAACCGCCAGGGAAAATCGAGTCTGGCGAGGTCTTGTTCGACGGGCGCGACTTGCTCAAAATCAGCGAGGCAGAGATGCGCCAGGTCCGCGGTGCAGAGATTGCCATGGTGTTCCAGGACCCGATGACCTCGTTGAACCCGGTGTTCAAGGTGGGCTTCCAGATTACAGAAGCGATTACGCTCCACCTGGGTATGGACAAGAAAGCGGCGCGAGAGCGCGCGGCGGAGTTGCTGTCTCTGGTCGGTATCCCAGAGGCCTCGCAGCGCCTGGACGATTACCCGCACCAGTTCTCCGGCGGTATGCGCCAGCGGGCGATGATCGCAATGGCGCTTTCTTGTAACCCCAAGCTGCTGATTGCAGACGAACCGACGACGGCATTGGACGTCACGATTCAGGCTCAGATCATCGATTTGGTGCGGCGTTTGCAGGAGCAGTTGGGCATGGCCGTGATGTGGATCACCCACGACCTGGGGGTCGTCGCCGGCCTGGCCCAGCGGATCAATGTGATGTACGCCGGACACATCATCGAGCGCGGCTTCGTTAAAGATATTTACAAAAAGCCGCATCACCCATACACGATCGGGCTGCTGGGGTCGGTCCCCCGCCTCGACGAAGAACCGGGCACCCGCCTGTTCTCCATCCCCGGACTCCCGCCCGACTTGATCGACCCGCCCGTGGGATGCCCCTTCGTGCCGCGGTGTGGCTACGCGACCGACCAGTGCAAAGAGTTGATTCCCCCTATCGAAGAGGTGGAGGAAGGGCACACCGTACGCTGCTGGCGCTGGGAACACGTCATAAGGGGAGGCAAGTAATACAATGGCCGCTGAAAGAGAAGCTCTGGTTCAGGTTCGTAACCTCAAAAAGTATTTCCCGATCAACCGTGGGGTGATCCAGCGCCATGTCGGTGACGTGAAGGCCGTGGACGATATCAGTTTCGATATCCTGCGCGGCGAGACCCTGGGCATGGTGGGCGAGTCGGGCTGCGGCAAGACCACGGCCGGGCGCACCATCATCCGGCTGTACGAGGCCACCTCAGGCTCCGTCCTCGTCAACGACGTCGACATCAGCAAGCTCAGGGGCGGCGAACTGCGCCAGATGCGCCGCCAGATGCAGATGATCTTCCAGGACCCCTACGCATCGCTGAACCCGCGCATGACGGTTGGCTCGATTATCGCCGAGCCGTTGGAGGTGCACCGGGTCGCGTTCGGCAAGGAAAAGCTGGAACGCGTGCAAGAGCTGCTGCGCCTGGTGGGCCTCAACCCGTATTTCGCCAACCGCTACCCCCACGAGTTCTCCGGTGGGCAGCGCCAGCGCATCGGCATCGCCCGCGCCCTGGCCCTCAACCCCGACCTGATCGTCTGCGACGAACCCATCTCCTCTCTCGACGTCTCCATCCAGGCCCAGGTGGTCAACTTGATGGAAGAGCTCCAGCAGCAGATGGGTTTGACCTACCTGTTCATCGCCCACGACTTGAGCATGGTGCGCCACATCAGCGACCGCATGGCCGTGATGTACCTGGGCAAAGTCGTCGAGCTGACCGACCGGGACGAAATCTACCTGAACCCGCTGCACCCCTACACCCAAGCGCTGATGTCGGCGGTGCCGGTGCCGGACCCGGTGATCGAGGAGGAGCGCAAGCGCATCATCCTCGAAGGCGACCTTCCCAGCCCGGCTCACCCACCCGTGGGGTGCAACTTCAACACCCGATGCCCGGTGGCAATGGAGCAGTGCTTCGAGGCCGAACCCGAATACAGAGAAGTCAAACCAGGTCACTGGGTGGCTTGTTTTCGCGTGCCCTAGCTAAAAAGGAGGTGATGCAATATCGAGGTGCGAATTGAGGCTTTACGTTGTAAAAAATCTTTCAATCTGAGTATACGCAAGGAGGAGAATAGTAATGTCTAAGAAAGTTTTGTGGATTGCTCTCAGTGTTGTGGTGGTCGGAGGCTTGCTTCTCGCCGCCTGCACGCCTGAGACGATCGTTGAGACGGTCGAAGTTGTGGTGACCGTGCCTGGAACCGGCGAGACGGAAATCGTCGTCGTTACCGCCACCCCGGCGCCCGTGGAACCCGTTAGCTTCGAGTCTGCGGACCCGAACACCCTCTACTTCGTAGCCGCTTCCGAGGGCATCGATACCCTCGACCCGGCATGGAACTACGAGAGCGAGGGCGATGCAGCTATCCTGAACGTTTACGAACAGCTGGTCACCTACAACGGCGCGGATGCGACTTCGTTCGTGCCCGCACTGGCCGAGGACTGGGACATCTCTGAAGACGGCCTGACCTACACCTTCTACATCCGCCAGGGCGTGACCTTCCACGATGGCGCAGAACTGACCGCGGAAGACGTGGCCTACAGCTTCCAGCGCGGCGTCTTGCAGGGCGGCACCTGGTCGCCCCAGTGGCTCTTCACCGAGCCTTTCTTCGGCACCGGCATCTACGACATCGCTGAGCTGGTGGACGAGACCGGCGCGTTGGACGATGACCCCGAGGGTCTCGCCGCCGCCGATCCCGCCCTGCTGACGGCTGCCTGCGAGGCTGTCATGAACACCATCCAGTACGACGATGCCGCCGGCACCGTCACCTTCAACCTGATTCA
>JAFGOJ010000422.1 GCA_016926575.1 Anaerolineae bacterium
AAACTGCTCCACTTCCTCAGGAATTGGCTGATATGTTGTCATCGTTGCATCCTTTGGATTTTTTTGTACTCTTTGTGTCCTTTGTGTTCTTTGTGTCCTTCGTGTCCTTTGTGTTCTTTGTGTTCTTTGTGTTCTTTGTGTCCTTTGTGTTCTTTGTGTTCTTTGTGTTCTTTGTGTTCTTTGTGGTTCTATTGTTTCACGGCCTTGACCGCATCCTCGAACACGCTCAGCGTCTGTGCCACGATGCCGTCATCGTGCTGGTAGCACATAAACCACGGCTCGCGCCCATCACAGTCGGGCATGACGCCGCGCTCGATCAGCTCCATCGCCAGTTCCTCGTAGAGCGCGTCGTCTCCGGCGCAGTAGTCGCGGAAGTTCTTCGGCTCCTCTTCCACGCCCAGAATGTAACTGAACATCGACGGGACGCCGGTGACGAAGTGCGGGATGCCGGCACGCGTCAGGATGTCGTGGATGCCGTCCATCAGCTTCTGGCCCTGTGCGAAGATGCTCTCGATAACCGGCTCGCGCTCCAGGATGTCCAGCGTGATGTTGGCCGCCGCAGCGCCCGCTCCGTTGCCGGTGTACGTGCCGCCGTGGGCCACGCCGCCGCTTTCGAGGATGTCCATCACCTTCGCCTTGCCGCCGATGGCGGCGATAGGGAAGCCGTTGCCCATCGCTTTGGCATAGGTCACCAGGTCGGCCTGGATGCCGAAGTACTCCTGCGCCCCACCGCGGGCCACACGGAAGCCGGTCTTCACCTCGTCGAAGAGCAGCACAATGCCGTACCGGTCGCACAGCTCGCGCAGCTTCTCCAGCCAACCCGGCTGGGGCATCACGCCGGCCGCGTTGCCCATGATCGGTTCGACCATAATCGCCGCCAGCTCGTGCCAGCGCGCGCTGACCACCTCTTCCAACCGCTCCAGGTTGTTGAAGGGCAGGTTGATCACGTACTGGCTGATGCCGTGCGGAATGCCCGACGTGGTCGGTGAGTTGACCGGGCTGTGAGGGGAACCGAGCGCCCCCACCGGACTCGACGCGGTGCTGAAGAGCACGTAGTCGTGCATGCCGTGGTACTGCCCTTCGAACTTGATGAAACGCTCCCGGCCGGTGTAGGCCCGCGCGATGCGCAGGGCGTGCATCGTGACCTCGGTGCCGGTGTTGCCCAGGCGCACCTTCTCCACACCGGTCATGCGGATGATCCGCTCCGCGACGGCGATCTCCATCGGCGTGGTCCAGGCGAAAACGGTGCCATTCTTGATCGCCTCCGCCACCCCCTCGACGACCGGCGCGTACCCGTGCCCCAAAATCACCGGCCCGAATCCCAACCGGTAGTCGATGTAACGGTTGTCGTCCATGTCCCAGATGTACGGCCCCGCGCCCCGGCTGATGATCATCGTGGTCTCCTCGTCCCAGTACCGGAAATTCGAGTTGACCCCCATCGGGGTGAATTGCTTCGACTTCTGAAACCAAGCGTGCGTCTGAGTCAAATTGCGCGACATATTTCCTCCATATCCTGTTAATTGAATGACTCCCCTGAAAAAAGGAGAAACAACCTCAAAGATTTTTAAGTTTCGCCTTAAGATCCTCTCGCTCTTCATGCTGGTTTTCGGGCCATCTCGTGCAACTCCTTCATCTTTTTCTTTGTGTCCTTTGTGCTCTTTGTGGTTGATGGCCTTTTTTCAGTAGCGCCTTGAATCTTTTTCTGAGCACAAATTTTCACCGATTATCTCTAATCCGCCAGGGCGCCCTCTTCCACGATCTCCTCGTCCACCAGGATGCCGCGGCGGGCCAGTTCATCGAAGAATCGCCGTGTGGGCAG
This sequence comes from Anaerolineae bacterium, assembly GCA_016926575.1. Taxonomy (GTDB): domain Bacteria; phylum Chloroflexota; class Anaerolineae; order B4-G1; family DUEL01; genus JAFGOJ01. The sequence goes on from JAFGOJ010000422.1 coordinate 1,820, forward strand.
TGCCCGCTCTGGTGGCAGCACGCCCCTGCCGGTGACCTCACCGTGGGCGATGAGCTGCGCGCCGATGGAGAGCGGAATGCCCACGTTCTTGAAATACGCCGACTCGCCGCCCCACACCTCCTGCGGTGGGTGCTTGCTGCGATAGGTGCAGGTCACGCGACGGCCCGCCCGCTCGCCGCTCACCTCGACCACCAGCCCGTAGGCCCACACCGGATTCTCCTTGGAGGTGGGACTGTCGGCCAGCGCCCGGCGCATGACTTCAATGGATGCCATCTCGGTCTCACCGATGCGCACCGGGCGGCCGGAGAGCAGCCCTCCGCGCATCAGTGCCCCCATCAGCGCCATCACGTGCGGCGGGAAACAACCGCGCACCGCCGCACGCCGCAGCGTGGGGAACGAGACCGGCAGCGAGTAGGACTCATCGTGCGGCACGTAGTAGACCATCTGCTCGCCGATCTGGTCGTGGAAGCACACGGCGCGCCCGCCGGAGAGCGGCGGCGTGGGCCGCCACGCCCCATCCTCGAAGTAGACCTCGTCCCGGTCCTCCTCCTCGGGGTTGAACTCCCACAGCGTCGTCTGCAAGAGGCCCGGGGCCGGCGCCAGGCACCGAAAGGCAGCGAAGAAGATGTCGGCCCCGTCGAGCCGCTCCAGCACCTCCGAGGCCCGGCGCACCATCATGTTCGTGATGCCGGGGGTTGCGCCGACGCCCGGCACGAAGATCATGCCCTTTTCCAACGCCTCCGCGTGCATGGCGAACTGCGGATCTTCGCTGGAAAGGTCGAGACCGTCGACGCCCACCTCGACGCAGGCCTTGTTGACGACGTAGTCGTACTTGAACGGCAGCCCGTTGGCGACGACGTCGTACTGCGGGAACAATGCCAGCATGCCCGCGTAGTCTTCCGCGTCGAAGCGCAGCGCCTTCAGCCGCGCGTCGCCCAGCTCCTCCACTAACGCCTGTGCCGCCGCCAGGTTGTAGTCGGCCACAACGATTTCTTCGAAGTCACTGTATGCCGCCAGGTCGCGGGTGGTTTCTTTGCACACCGCGCCCGCCCCGCCCAGTACCAGCACGCGCATCGTTTGCCTCCTCAGCGAATTGCAGGTCAAAGGTTACAGGCTGTTAGTGCAGTGTGGAAGATGGCAAGGGCCTCTTCAACCTGCGCCTCGGTGACGATCAGCGGCGGGATCCAGCGCACGGTGTTGTCCCACGCGCCGCAAGTGAGCAGCATCAGCCCGTTCTCCAGACACGCCTTGACGACGGCCTTGGCCGCGTCTTTCGCCGGCTTGCCGTCGGCAGTGGTGAACTCGGTGCCGATCATCAAGCCCAGCCCGCGCACGTCGCCGATGATGGGGAACTCGGCCTGCATCGCCCGCAGACGTTCCATCAACAACGCGCCCATGCGCCGGGCGTTCTCCAGCATGCCCTCCTCACGCATCGCGCGAATCGTCGCCGCCCCCGCCGCGCACGCCACGGCGTTGCCGCCGTAGGTGCCGCCGTGCGACCCCGGAATCCACGCGTCCATCAACTCCCGCCGCGCAATCACGCCCGAGAGCGGCAACCCCGAGGCGATGCCCTTGGCCACCGTCATAATATCCGGCCGCACGCCGAAGTGCTCGATGGCGAACCACTCCCCCGTGCGTCCCATGCCGGACTGGATCTCGTCGGCGATGAGCAGGATGCCGTGCGCGTCGCACAGCTTGCGCAGCCCCGACAGGAACCCCGGCGGCGGCACGACGTAGCCCCCCTCCCCCAACACCGGTTCGATCAACATAGCCGCCGTCTCCCACGGAGCCGTCTGCGTCTGCAACAACAGCTCGACCTCGCGCAGGCAGAAAGCCACCGTCTCCTCCGCCGTCCACCCGTACCGGTAGGCATACGGGTACGGAGCCACGAAGGCCCCCGACGGCAGCGGCTGGTAGCCGGCCCGGTAAATGGTCTTGGACGTGGTCAGGGCCATGGTCATCCCCGTGCGCCCGTGGAAGCTGCCCTGGAAGACAATCACGTTGGGCCGCTTCGTAGCGTGCCGGGCGAGCTTGACCGCCCCCTCCACCGCCTCGGCCCCGCTGTTGGAGAAGAAGAACGCGTCCAGCGACGGCGGCACGATCGTGCGCAGTTCGTCGATCAGCTCCAGCAGCGGCCGGTGGTAGACGATGTTGACCTGCCCGTGCAGCAGTTTCGCCGCCTGCTCCTGAATCGCCCGGACGACTTTAGGATGAGCGTGGCCGGTGTTGGTCACCCCGATACCACAGGTGAAGTCCAGGTAGCGCGTGCCATCCGCGCCGTAAAGATACGCCCCCTCGCCCCGCTCGGCCAGGATGGTCGTGATGCGGGACCAGACGGGGGAGACGAGGGATTCGGGTATCGTCGTCATAAAACCTCCTTAGCAAATTAGGAATTGCGAATTGCGAATTGGGGTTGTGATGATAAGCCCAGTGATTCGAGGCGTTGTTCGGTCGGGCGGCCCTGGTCGTCCCAGCCGCGCATCTCGTAATAGAGCGGCAGCATGGCGTCCATGTCGGGCAGGATGCCCGCGGCGGTGCCGGAAGGCCGCGGCTCGGTCAGGAAACGCTGCGGCAGGACATCGTCGGCAGCGGTGACGCCGAACCGCAGGCCGATCAGACGCTTCAGGTTGAACAGGCGCTCGCCCACCTCAACCAACTCGTCCGCGGTCCACTCCCACCCTAACGCGACGTTCATCAACTGCACCGTCCGCTCCGGGTCAATCCCGCCTTTGATGATGAACTTGCACAAGCCGAGCGGGTTATAGGTCGACATGTAGTTCTGGAAGTCGACCACGAGCCGGACGGTGTCGGCACCGGACGAGAACCGGTCGCGCTCCCCCTCGTACCAGCCGGGCCACTCGACGCCGTAGCCACGGTAGTACGAGAGGCTCTCCAGGTGGCACGCGCCGCGCCCGGCGGTGGCGTAGTTGAGCGCCATGTCGACGAAGGCGCGCGGGTCGTGGTAGGGGAACTCCAGACCTTTGACGTGGATGGCGAACGCCTGTGCCTCCGGCCCCAGCTTCTCTGCCGCCGCGCGCACGCCGTCGGCGAAGAGCGCGCCCAGTCCCTCGCGGCGCGCGATCTGCCGCACCAGCGCCAACGCCGGCTCCGGCTGCCCCCAATCCAGCGCCAACCCGCCGGCATCCTCCGGCGCGATCAGCCCCTTCTCCATCGCCTCCGTGGCAAACGCCACCACCGCCGAGGTGGAGATCGTATCCAAGCCCAGCTCGTTGCACAGCGTATTGAGCGCCGCCACAGCGGGCAAATCATCGATCAAGAGATTGCCGCCGAACCCGGCCAGGGTCTCGTACTCCGGCCCCTCGCCCCACGTGCCAGCGTAAGGCCCTTCTTTCACCTCGACCGCCTTGCCGCAGCCGATGGGGCAAGCGAAGCAGTAGGTATGGCGGGTCCAGAGGGTGTCGTGAATGGCCTGCCCAGAGATGGCCTGCGCGCCGTCGAACCAGGACCCCTC